>NZ_JBHUYE010000002.1:0-243215 GCF_042668835.1 Specibacter sp. NPDC057265 | reverse complement strand
TGAATCAACGCATCCAAAGACTCAAGCCACTCGGCCGTCTCCTCCGGATCACGATCAGGCAGCTGATTGGTCAACCCACTACGGATATGGGAATTCTCGTCTCCTGCAGCCACGTCCAACCTCTCTTAAAAGCTCTGTGTGCACCCACTGCTGTGGCGATGGGCGTGTACGCAACACTCTAGTCCGCCGCCGTGAGTAGTGCGTAGCCGGTGCCGCTCCATGAATGCCGCACCCGGCGGGTGCGCGCGGCAGGTGCGCGGATCCAGCCGGCCCCCTGTGTAATATGAATCACATTCGGCCTCCGGGGCGGAGTCAACTTTATTGCCCACGGCGGATAAGTGGAGGCAATATGGCCTCACCCCCTAGACTGGGGGATACCAACCAACCAACCAGCGCGCAGGCGTTGATCGCAGGAGGAAAAACGTGAGCGAGGCCGACGCCGGCACTGATGTTAAAGTCGCAGGCATTTTAGGGTTCAAGGATGACGATCTTGTCCAGGAACTCGGATACGACGACGACGTCGACTTTGGGCTACGCGACAGCATTGAGGAGCTCATTGGCTCCGAAATGTTCGACGAAGAGGACCACGACGTGGTTGATTCCGTCATCCTCTGGTGGCGGGCGGATGATGGTGACCTGGTCGATGCCCTGGTCGATTCCCTCACCACCCTTGATGAGGGCGGCGTCGTGTGGATCCTGACCCCCAAGCAGGGCCGCGAAGGTTACGTCCCGCCGTCGGACATTCAGGAAGCTGCACCCACGGCCGGCCTGCACGTCACCACCACCGCAGGTGTCAGCGCTGATTGGGCGGCCACCCGCTTGGTTCCCCGTAAGCGTCAGTAATGTTCGACGGCGGTCCGCGCCAGGTTCTGGCGGCCGGTGACCCGGCTCCCGACTTTTGCCTGCCAAACCAGTTTGGCGAGCCGGTGTCCCTTGCCGCCTTGCGGGGGACCGCCGTCGCCCTTGTCTTTTATCCCTTTGCCTTCTCCGCAACGTGCACTGCCGAGCTGGGGGAGCTCAGGGACCACAGGGAGCGTTTCGCGGCGGCCGGGGTGCGGCTGCTGGCAGTGTCCGCGGACAGCAAATACGCGCTGCGCAGCTACGCCGCTGCCGAGAATCTTGGCTTTGAGCTGCTGTCCGATTTTTGGCCCCACGGCGCCGTGGCACAAAGCTATGGGGTGCTGGATGAGGGGCGCGGCATGGCTCTGCGGAGCACTTTTTTGATTCGGGCCCAGGGCGGGATTGCCGATGTCTTCAGCAGCCCCACCGGCCAGGTCCGGCCGCTGGAACGTTACTGGCAGGCCTTGGAGCAGCTGTGAACATGGATAAGGCGCGGCCTTCGGCGGGTGGTGCCGGGACGGACCGGCCCGGCATTGGGGAAACGGGCTTTGCACAAAACCCCGCTGTGGGCGGGCTGGTCCTGCCGCCGAAGGAGATGGCAGTGGTGGACAGCATTGCTGCCATGCTCAAGGGCCGGCCCGTGGCGCTGCTCACCGGCGCCGGGCTCAGCACTGATTCCGGCATTCCGGACTACCGTGGCCCAGGATCGGCCCCGCGCAATCCGGTGACATACCAGGAGTTTATGAATGATGCGCCATTGCGCCGACGCTACTGGGCCAGAAACCACCTCGGGTGGGCCCATATGCGTCAGGCGGCGCCCAATGCCGGCCACTACGCCGTTGCTGCCTTGGAGCAGGCTGGACAACTGACAGGCATCATCACACAAAACGTGGACAGGCTCCATGAAAGCGCCGGCGCCCGCGAGGTTGTGGACCTGCATGGACGCTTTGACCAAATCGTCTGCATGAACTGCTCCACCACCTACTCCCGCGCGTTTCTGGCAGTGGTGCTTGAAGAGCTCAATCCCGGGTTCTTGGATGCCGTGGAGGCTGCGGGCGGGGTGGAGGCGGCCCCGGATGCCGACGCCGCGCTGGAAAGCGAACAGCTGATCAACAGTTTCAAGGTGGCCAAGTGTCCGCTGTGCGGCGGCCTGCTGAAGCCTGACTTTGTGTTTTTCGGTGAGAACGTGCCCAAGGACCGGGTGGAAAGGTCCTACGCCATGGTGGACGCGGCGCAGGTGCTGTTGGTGGCAGGATCGTCGTTGACGGTGATGAGCGGGCTGCGGTTTGTGAAAAAGGCCGCCAAGGACGGCAAGCCGGTCATTATCATCAACAGGGGCAAAACCCGCGGTGATGAGCAGGCAACCGTAAAACTTGAAGCCGGCGTTGGGGAGAGCTTAAGCCGCCTGGCGCAGCTGCTGGTTGACGATTGGCGCGATCACTAGGCATCGGGTACAGTGGTTTCTCGTTGGTCAGGCAAACAGCTGCAAAGTCTGTTGGCTTTGGGCAGTGCATGGGTCTTTAGCTCAGCTGGTAGAGCGCCACGTTTACACCGTGGATGTCATCGGTTCGATCCCGGTAGGACCCACCCAGAAAAACCCCGTCGTGGCAAGGCATTCCTTGATGCGGCGGGGTTTTTTGTGCTTTCTGGACAAGCAAACAGGGGAGATTTCAATGCATGGCATTTCCTTCACGGCCATTGATTTTGAAACGGCCAACAGCCACCGGGCCTCGTGGCTTATCAAACCGCCCTCTGGCCACGACAGGTTCCATCCCATCAATGTGGGCGTGCACGGCATTACTGCCGGGTAGGTGCGCACCATGCCCGAGTGGAGCCACAGCCACGGCGCCATGGTGGACTTCATTGGTGGCGACGCCCTGGTGGGACACAATGTCAGCTTTGAGAAATCCGTGATCACCAGGGCCAACGAGGTGTACGGACTGCCTGCCCCACCTTTGATTTTCACTGCACACTGCTTTTGGCGCGCAAACACCTGAAACTGCCCAGCTACAAGTTGTCCCACGTTGCCACGGCGTTGGGCTTGGCTGACTTCAAGCACCACGACGCCGGCGACGACGCCCTGGCCTGCGCCCATGTGGCCATTGCCCTGGCCCGCAGCACCCAACTTTTCAGCCTCGCCAGCTTGTGGCCCGTAGTGCCCGGGAGCGGTTTCCGCCATTCCGGTTCCGCGGGCCTTCTCCGCCGGCTGTCAGAGCTGCCTGCAGCCAACCGGGAGGCAAACCCCTATGGTCCGTTGTTTGGACAGACCATGGTGTTCAGCCGCGATGTGGAGGGGATGTCACGCGGGCAGGCACAGGATGCGGCCGCGGCAAGGGGCGCCACCCTTGCCAACAATGTGACGCGGAAGGTGTCCATGTTGGTGTGTGCCGATCCCGCCAGCGGCGCGCCAAGTGCAAAATTGCTGCGTGCACGCCAACTCGTGGCAGCCGGCCAGGACATTGAAATCATTGGTGGACCAGCCTTCAGGCGCCTGCTGGCTTTCAAGTAGCCGGACCCGGCAGCCGCCGGCGGCTGCCGGGCGAAGAAAAGGGACACGATCGGGGGCTGCCCTGGCGCCGGCGGGCGTGAAGGCGCCCTGGCCCTTAAACTAAGAGGTTCCCCGCCACAGCTATTGGGGGACGCTGTGGTGGGGAACCAATAAGAAAAATATATCCCGCCGACGCCGCCGATGCAAACTGACACACCGCGTTTCCAGATTGAACCCGGAAAGTCCGCAGCAGGGATTCGACCCGGACCAACTGTCCTCTTAAATTGGAGGACCCTCCACTGTGGCTATTGGGGGACGCCACAGTGGAAGGCCTGCAATGAATATACAGCTACTAATTTCTAAATACAAGGCCGGATGTTCTACCTCCGGTCCATTGCGAGATAAATCACAGCCAACCCTTTGGTGCCGGCGGGATCCAAAGCCCTGAATGGAGCGGTGCCATGAAGGCCTAGTAAAAATGCTGCGGATCAACCACGTGCAGCAGAGGTGCACCGGCGAGGAAGTGCTGCAGATTTTCAATGAACCGTTCGGTGATGAGCTGGTTCTCCGTGGCCCCCAATGCCGCCGAGTGCGGCGAGACAAGCACCCGGGGGTGCCCCCACAGGGCGCTGTCCGCCGGGAGGGGCTCCACGGCAAAAACATCCAGGCAGGCATAGCCCACCTGACCGTTGTCCAGGGCTGCCAGGAGGGCTGGTTCGTCAATGACGCTGCCCCTGCCCACATTGACCACCACCGTCCCGGGCTGCATGGCAGCAAAAACCTCCGCGCCAATGAGCCGCTCCGTGTCAGGGGTTCCCGGCAGGGTGTTGATCAATGCATCGGCCGTGCCGAGCAGGCGTGGCAGCTCGGCGGAAGGTGCCACCTCTTCAATGCCGGCAATGGGCCCCACCCGGTGCTTGGTGCCGCTGACGGTCATGCCCAGGGCGCGGGCCAGCCGGGCCGTCTCCAAACCAATTTCCCCCAAGCCGGCAATGACAATGTGGGATCCCTGGGCCATGCGTGTGGGGGTCCGCAGCTCCGGCCAGTGTTTGGCGCTTTGGTCCGCAGCCAGTTCAGGGACGCGTTTGAAGCCGCCCAGCAGTCCCAGCATGGCGAATTCGGCCAGCGGCAGCGCATGCACTCCCGCCGAGCTGGTCACGGCAATCCGGTCCAGGTCCTTGGCGGACAGCCGGGCGGCACGCACGGTTCCCCCGGCGCCTGATGCCATGGCCTGGATCCATTCCAGCTTGGGATTGGCGGCAATCCTGGCCAGGCCCGCGGCATTGTCATTGGGAAAGCCCAGGAGGATGTCAGCGCTCATGAGCATGTCCCAGTAACGCCTTTCCTGCTCCGGGGAGCGTTGAAAGCGGGGATCGCCTGCGTGATCGGCGGCAAAGCGCTCCGGTGGCAGCAGTTCCGGCTCATACAGGACAGTGATGCCGGGGCTGCTGGCGCGAATGGCTGCGATCAGCTCGGCCTGCAGCGGAACGGCAATGGCTATTGTGGGGTGCGTGACTGTCATGATGCCATCATAGGGAAGCCACCGCATGGGCCATCGCGCAAGGCCGGCCGCAGCCGCACCCGCCCGGTTTCACCTGTGCTGGCCATTGACTGCCGGGTGCGGCGGGGACGCGGTGTTCGAAGCATGGAATGCGCTGGGGAAGCGGCCCCGGCACCGATAAGCTGGTGGAAACTGTTTCATTCTCTTGGAGGTAGTATGTCTGCACAAACTGGCACTGCACAGATCGGCGTCACCGGACTGGCCGTCATGGGCGCCAACCTGGCCCGCAACCTGGCCCGCAACGGCTTTACGGTGGCCCTGCACAACCGCTCCGTGGAAAAAACCGAGGCCTTGCTGGCTGCCCACGGCTCCGAGGGCGAATTTGTCCGGACGGAAACCCTGGCTGAACTGGTCGATTCCCTGGAAAAGCCGCGCCGCGTGCTGATCATGGTCAAGGCCGGCGGTCCCGTCGATTCCGTCATTGACCAGCTGGTTCCGCTGCTGGAAGCCGGCGACATCGTCATTGATGGCGGCAACTCCCACTACCTCGACACCCGGCGCCGGGAAGCGGCACTGGCCGAAAAGGACCTGCATTTTGTCGGCGTCGGCGTCTCCGGCGGTGAGGAGGGCGCCCTCCTCGGGCCGTCCATCATGCCGGGAGGTTCCAAGGAATCCTACGACGCGCTGGGACCGTTGCTGGAAAAGATTTCCGCCAAGGTCGACGGCGAGCCCTGCTGCGCATGGATTGGCACCGACGGCGCCGGCCACTTTGTCAAGATGGTCCACAACGGCATTGAATACGCCGACATGCAGGTCATTGGCGAGGCGTACGATCTGTTGCGCAGCGCAGCCGGCATTGAGCCGGCCGAGCAGGCAAAAATCTTTGCCGAATGGAACGGGGGCCAGCTGGCCTCCTTCCTGATTGAAATCACGGCTGAGGTTTTGGGCCATGTGGACGCCAAGACCGGCAAGCCGCTGGTTGACGTCATTGTTGACTCGGCAGGCCAGAAGGGCACCGGCCGCTGGACGGTGCAGTCGGGCCTGGATCTGGGTTCGCCCATTTCGGCCATTGCCGAGTCCGTCTTTGCCCGCGGACTGTCCTCCCAGCGCGATCAGCGTGCCATTGGCCAGGACGTTCTGGCCGGCCACGAGGTTGCCGTGGATCTCGGGGCCGACTTCGTCGAAGACGTCCGCCAGGCCCTTTACGCCTCCAAGCTCATCAGCTACGCGCAGGGCATTGACATGCTCACCAGTGCCGCCGCGGAATACAACTGGGATCTGAAGCTTGATGAGATTGCTTCGCTGTGGCGCGGCGGCTGCATCATCCGCGCCGAGCTGCTCAAGGACATCACCAAGGCCTACGCGGCTGCTGACAAGCCGGCGAACCTGCTCTTCGCCCCGGCGTTCGCGGCCGAAATTGCCGAGGTCCTCCCGGCCTGGCGCCGTGTTGTCTCCACTGCCGTGCAGCTGGGCATCCCCGTGCCCGTGTTCTCCTCCTCGCTGGCCTACTACGACGGCCTGCGCCGCCCGCGCCTGCCCGCCGCTCTGACGCAGGGGCTGCGCGACCTCTTCGGCGCCCACACCTACAGCCGCGTGGACACCGAAGGGACCTTCCACACCCAGTGGAGCGGCGACAAGAGCGAGATTGCCGCCGTCGACACCCACTAGCACCAGGCCCGGAAACGACGTCGGCCAGCCTCCTTTGAAGAAAAGGAGGCTGGCCGACGCCGTTGGCTGGGGTGTGTGGGGGAGGCTAGATCCACATGGCCGGATCAATGTATTCGGCCGGGTCCACGGCAGGGGCCATTTCCCGGCGCGAGTCGCGGTGGCGCACACTGGCCGGGATGCCCGTGAGGATGGAGCTGGCGGGGGCGTCCTTGACCACCACGGCATTGGCGCCAATGGCCGAATCGTCACCAATGTGGATGGGTCCCAGGACCTTGGCTCCGGCTCCGATGGTGACGCGGTTGCCAATGGTGGGGTGGCGTTTGGTTTTGGCCAGGGAGCGTCCGCCGAGGGTGACGCCGTGGTAGATCATCACGTCGTCCCCAATTTCGCTGGTCTCTCCAATGACCACGCCCATGCCGTGGTCAATGAAGAAGCGCCGGCCAATGCTGGCACCGGGGTGGATTTCAATGCCGGTGGCAAAGCGCGTCAGCTGGGACAGGACGCGGGCGGGAAAGCGCAGGCCCGCGTTGTTCCACATTTTGTGGGTCAGCCGGTGCATCCAAATGGCGTGCAGACCGGAATAGACGAAGAAATTTTCCGCGGAGCCACGCGCGGCCGGGTCATGCGACCGGGCATGTTCGAGGTCTTCCTGCATCCTGGCGAAAAATCCCACAGACTTCTTTCCTTTGGCCCCCGCGGTGCGGGTGGGCGGTGAATTCCAGCAACAGTCAACCTTAGACCAGCACCCGCACCGCGGGGCCATCCCCGTGATGCGGGCCCGGTGCCCATGCCGGCTGACTTCAGCCCGGGTGGTCCGGCAGCTCAGCCCCGGATGTCGTCGTACAGTGCGGTGGAGATGTAGCGTTCGCCAAAGTCGCACACAATGGCCACAATGAGCTTGCCGGCGTTCTCCGGACGTTTGGCCAGTTCCAGTGCGGCCCACACAATGGCTCCTGAAGAGATGCCGCCCAAAATGCCTTCCTGGTTGCCCAGCGCACGGGCCACCGCCACGGAATCCTCCAGCGTGGCATCCATGACCTCGTCGTAGATGGCGCGGTCCAGGTTTTCCGGGATGAAGTTGGCGCCCAGACCCTGGATTTTGTGCGGGCCGGGGGCGCCGCCATTGAGAATGGGGGAATCGCTGGGCTCCACAGCCACCACCTGGATGTTGGGGTTGCGCTTCTTCAGCAGCCCCCCGGCCCCGGTGATGGTGCCGCCGGTGCCAACGCCGGCAACGAAGATGTCCACGGCGCCGTCGGTGTCCTCCCAGATTTCCTCGCCCGTGGTGAGGCGGTGGATCTCGGGGTTGGCCTTGTTGGCGAACTGCTGGGCCCAGATGGCGTTTTCGGTGGAGGCAACAATCTGCTGGGCACGGTCCACTGCGCCCCGCATGCCTTCAGAGCCGGGTGTGAGCACAATTTCGGCGCCGTAGGCGCGCAGCATCACGCGGCGTTCGGTGGACATGGTCTCCGGCATGGTCAAAATGACCTTGTAGCCGCGGGCCGCGCCCACCATGGCTAAAGCAATGCCGGTGTTGCCGGAGGTGCCTTCCACAATGGTGCCGCCGGGCTTCAGCGCCCCGGCAGCCTCCGCGGCATCAATGATGGCCACGCCAATCCGGTCCTTGACGCTGTTGGCTGGGTTGTAAAACTCCAGCTTTACCGCCACCGTGGCATCCAGGCCCTCCGTGAGCCGGTTCAGGCGCACCAGGGGCGTGCCGCCAACCAGCTGCGTGACGTTGTCATAAATCCGTGCCATGAGGGGTCCTTAGCTTCATAAATCGAGGAGTTAAAGCACAGCGGGAGCAGGCTGCGCCCGGGCATATGCGCCAGCTTAACTGTGCAGCGCCACGCGGTTCTAGGCCGTGAGCCACTTCGCGTAATGTTTTCTCACTTTGGCTATTTTAGGGTTGATAATGACCTGGCAGTAACCCACCTCGGGGCGCTGGGCGTAAAAGTCCTGGTGGTCCTGCTCCGCCACATACAGGGTTCCCAAAGGAGACACCTCGGTCACGATGGGGTCGGCCCACAGCTCCTGGTTCCGGGCAATGGCGGCGTCAAACTCCGCCTTTTCCGCGTCGGTGCGGTAATACATGACCGAACGGTACTGGGTGCCGACGTCGTACCCCTGACGGTTCAAGGTGGTGGGATCGTGCTGGATGAAGAACATGTCCAAAATGGTCTCCGCCGGGATGACGTTTTCATCAAAGGTCACCGACACCACCTCCGCGTGTCCCGTCATGCCGGTGCAGATCTGCTCGTAGCTGGGGTTGGGCAGGGCGCCGCCGGAATATCCGGAGACCACCGATTCCACGCCGCGGGTCATTTGATACACGGCATCGAGGCACCAAAAGCACCCGCCGCCCAATACAAAAGTCTTCATGGTAGCTATAAGTCAACTGCCGCTGCTGGCATTCCCGGATCCGGGCACCGCATTTTCCCCTCCAAAGCCGCCACCGCCTCCCGTTTCAACATTGCCCGCCCATGCCGGGCCGTGCGCACACCAGGGACGCGCCCGCCAGTAAGGTAGGAACATGAGTAAGGATTCAAATTTTCCTGCGTACGACGACGACCCCGGGTTGGCCGCCGAAGCGGATGACAGCTTGGACGGTTTGGCTCAAGACGCAGCCACACCGGCTGGCAGCGGCGCCGGCGGCGACGCCGTCCAGGTCAGCGGCGCCGGGGCCGCCGGGGAGGAACATCTGCAGCTGGAAACACCCGCGCTCTCGGATGTGCTCGTGGCCGTTGAGGAGCTCTGGCCGGAGTCCCTGGCCGAGGACTGGGACCGGGTGGGGCTCGTGGTGGGGCGTCCCGAAGCGGAAGTGGACAGGATCATGTTCGCTGTGGACCCCACCCTGGAGGTCATTGATGAGGCCTTGGAGTGGGGCGCCAAGCTGCTGGTGACCCACCACCCGCTGCTGCTCAAGGGCGTCAATTCCGTGGCCGCCACCTCCGGCAAGGGACGCGCCATTCACCGTCTCATTGAAGGCGGCTGCGCGCTGCTCACCGTGCACACCAATGGTGACAGCGCCGTGGGGGGCGTCTCCGACGTTCTGGCCGATGCCATTGGACTGAACGAGGTGCGCCCGCTCATGCCGGCCAGGCACGGCCTGGTGGAGGAGGGAATTGGCCGGGTGGGCCTGCTGCCGGAGGCGGAAAAGCTTGGTGATCTTGCCGCGCGGATCTTCCTGCAGCTGCCGGCCGTGGCCGGGGGAGTGCGGGTGGCGGGAAACAAGGACGCCCTGGTGCGCAAGGTGGCCGTGTGCGGCGGCGCCGGTGACAGCCTGTTCGACGCCGTCCGCGCCAGTGACGCCGATGTGTACGTCACGGCCGACCTGCGCCACCATCCGGCGTCGGAAGCCCGTGAACTGCGGGCAGACGGGAAACCGCAGCTCATTGACCTTTCACACTTCGCCAGTGAATGGCTGTGGCTGCCGGCCGCGGCGGAGGCGCTGGGCACCGTGCTCTCGGATCAGGGTTTTGAGGCCGAACTTGCAGTCAGTCAGCTCAACACGGACCCGTGGGACTTCATTTTGACCCCCAACAACTAGGCTTGGCGCAGGAAACCACCGCATCAACGGCAGCAGGAGAACATAAATGGCTAAGGCAGCACCGGGCGAGCAAATGCGTTTGCTGGACCTGCAAGTACTGGACGGCAGGCTCCGCGGACTCGATGTGCAGGCCAAGGCGTTGAAGGACGACCCGCGGCTGCCGGACCTGCACGCCGGAGTCACGGTGGCCAAGAGCGACCTGGTGGTCCTTGACACCGCCGTCAGTGACGCCCAACGCGCCCTGACCAAGGCCGAAGACGATGTGGCCGCCGTGGTGGCCCGCATTGAACGGGACGAGGCGCGGCTCAACAGTGGCACCGGACTGTCCAAGGACCTGGTGGCTTTGCAAAGCGAAATTGAATCGTTGACCAAGCGCCGCGGGGACCTGGCGGACACCGAGCTGGTGGCCATGGAGGCCCTGGAGGACGTCACGGCCAAGCAGGCCGCGCAGCGTGAACTGGTGGCCAATATGCAATCGGTGCTCGATGGGGTGCTCGATGAGGTGCGCAGCAAGCTGGGCGCCTTGAAGATGGAGCGCGATGCCACCTTGGCCGAACGTGCCGCGCTGGCCGCCACCTTTGCCCCGGAACTGCTGAGCGTTTACGATCGCGCCTTGAACAAGTACGGTGTGGGCGCCGCCCGCCTGTTCCACGGAAAATCCGAAGGTTCCGGGATGCAGCTCAGCGCCGGAGACTTGGCCGACATTAAAAAGGCCAGCCCCGAGTCAATAGTCTTTTGCCCGGATTCGGGCGCCATTTTAATCCGCTCGGAGCAGTGGGGCTAGAGGATCCGCAGTCAGCCCGGCAGGATGATGTTCAGCGCATGTGCCTTGCGCGCTGTTCCTTCGACCAGCTCCACCACCCACTTTTCACCGGCGGCGCCCGCAAGCTGGGCCGGGGTCTGGGGCGCCTTGCCCGGGCGGGTGATCAGGTGCCGGGCCAGTTCGCCGCGGGTATGTTTGGCGAAGTGCGAGACCACTTTGCGGACACCGTGGCGTTCGGTGAAGACATTGATGGCGACCGTGCGCGTGGGATCTGGAACCCATGCCGCGGCGTAGCTGCTGGAGCGGCAATCCACCAGCAGGTGCCCCTGTGCATGCGGGGCCACGGCCGCTGTGAGATGTGGCTTCCAAAAACTGGCCAGCTTGCCCAGTCCGGGCAGCTTCACTGACATGGAGAGCCTGTAGGCCGGGATGCTGTCGGCGAATGCGACGGCCCCCCACAGCCCCGAGATGACCAGGACGGCGGCGTCGGCCTTGCGCTGCTGCGGCTTCGAGAGGCTGTGGTAGCCCAGAGCGTCGAACAGGACGCCCGTGTAAATGCTGTGTGCCGGGGCGGCGGGCTCATGGGCCAGGCGGGTGTTCCGGCTGACCTCATGGACCAGTGTGGCGCCCACACCCAATTGATCCAGCGCGTCATCCTGCGCCGAGACCTGTGCCAACGCACTGGCCACGTCCTGGCGCGCCTGCGTCAGGGCCGGGAAGCTGAGTGTGGACAAGTCAACGGGGGTCCCGGCGTCGGCGGGGGTTTTGCCTTCGGACGGGGGGAGCAGAATAAGCACCACAAGAGCTTATAGCCTGCACGGGCCAAGTCAGCTTGGGCCAAAACCGCCATATACCGGTCTAGTGACGCGTCCCACTGGATTCGCTGGGAGGCCAACGGCGCTGGCAAACTGAACGTGGCTTAAACCAAGGGTGTTTTGAGCTAGAAGAGAGTAGCAACGTGACGCAGAAACCTGCAGCCAGCAACAGCGACGCCGTCCTGGAGTCATGGATAGAGCGCGAAACCCTGGCGGAGGCCATGATTCCGCTCATCGGCCGCCTTTACCGTGAGAACAATGTCATTCTTTCCGTGCATGGGCGCAGCCTGATCAACCAGTCCGCCGTCACCTTGCTGAAGGCGCACCGCTTTGCCCGCCACGTTGACGGCGTGCTGCTCCGGCCGGAGGAGACCCTGCCGCTGCTGCAGGCGATGACCACCCTCCGCCTGGGCCCGGCATCAATCAATTTGGCCACCTTGAACCTCAAGTACGCCCAGGAAGGCGCCGGACGGACCCGGGAGGAATTCCTGCGCACCGAACTGGCGGATGTGGTTGACCGGCAGGGAATGGACCAGCGTGCCGGCACCGACGTGGTCCTGTACGGCTTTGGCAGGATCGGGCGGCTCCTGGCGCGGATCCTCATTGAACATTCAGGTGGCGGCCAGGGCCTGCGCCTGCGGGCCATTGTGGTGCGTAACGGCGGGGCGGATGATCTGACCAAACGCGCCAGCCTGTTGCGCCGCGATTCCGTCCACGGCCCGTTCAACGGCACCATCACCGTGGATCATGAAAACAACATCATTCAGGCCAATGGCACCGCCATTCAGGTCATTTACTCCGACAGCCCCGCCACCATCGACTACACCGCCTACGGCATCCACGATGCCCTGGTGGTGGACAACACCGGCCGCTGGCGTGATGAAGAAGGCCTGTCCCAGCACCTGCAAAGCACCGGTGTGGCCCGGGTGCTGCTGACGGCCCCGGGCAAGGGCGCGTTGAAGAACGTGGTGCATGGCATCAACCACGGCACCATCCTGCCGGAAGACAAGATCATTACGGCCGCATCCTGCACCACCAATGCCATCACCCCGGTCCTGAAGGTCCTCAATGACAAGTACGGAATTGTCCACGGCCACGTGGAAACCGTGCATTCATTCACCAATGACCAAAACCTCACCGACAACTTCCATAAGGGTGACCGGCGGGGCCGTTCGGCGGCGCTGAACATGGTGCTGACCGAAACCGGTGCAGCCAAGGCGGTGGCAAAGGCGCTTCCGGAACTTGAGGGCAAATTGAGCGGAAACTCCATCCGCGTCCCCACCCCCAATGTGTCCATGGCAATCTTGAACCTGACGTTGGAAAACGGCACCACCAAGGAAGAGGTCAACACCTTCCTGCGGGAGACGTCCCTGGGCTCGGCCTTGCGCAAGCAGATCGACTTCATTGATTCCCCGGAGGTGGTCTCCAGCGACTTTGTGGGTTCGCGCCGGGCCGGCATTGTCGATGGCCTGGCCACCATCAGCACCGACAAGCACTTGGTGCTCTATGTCTGGTACGACAATGAATTTGGCTACAGCTGCCAGGTGGTGCGCGTCATGGAGGAAATGGCAGGGGTTCATCCCCGCCAGTTCCCGCCCCTGGAAACCACTGCCGAAGCAGCCGCGGCGCTGGTTTAGGCGCCCGCCACTGTAGACTTGCTAACTGGATAGGGCAGCTGGGCAACCGCGCGTCACGCAAGTGGCTCGAGGAACGTCCGGGCTCCACAGAACAGGGTGGTGGGTAACGCCCACTCGGGGCAACCCGCAGGACAGTGCCACAGAGAATAGACCGCCGGCACGGCTTTCGGGCCGGAGCCGGTAAGGGTGAAACGGTGGTGTAAGAGACCACCAGTTCCCCAGGTGACTGGGGAAGCTAGGTAAACCCCACCCGGAGCAAGGCCAGACAGGGCATGACTGAGGGCTGTTCGCCCGAGTGCCTGGGTAGGCTGCTAGAGGGCGTCGGCAACGGCGTTCGTAGATGGATGGTTGCCTCTCCACCGCGGGTAACCGCGGTGGATGACAAAACCCGGCGTACAGGCTGCCCTATCCAACAAAAGCCTCCTTGTGCCGCTTTGTCGAGCGGGAGAATGGCCCTAATTGTCGGGGAATTCAGGGAATTCGGGGACTTCAGCACTGAAGCGCTTTGCAGTCTTTGTAAGGGTTTGAAGTTTGTTTCGGTGGTGAAACTCCCTGAAAACTCCCTGGCTTCTCGTGGTGTTGCGCCGGCCCGCGGAAGGTGGTGTCCTACCCTGTCCGTAGTGTCCAGGGCATGGATGATCCAGCGGTTGAAACAGTGTCCGGCGTGCCCGTCTCCTTCACCTGTGGGGGCCGGAGGTGGAATGTGGCCGTCGAGCCGGTGCGCTGGTATGAGCGGGTGTCGTGGTGGGAGACGGAACGGCGCATGCCCCCGGGCGGGTGCGTCCGCATAGATGTAATGGTGTGGCAGGTGCAGGCCAGGATAGGGCACAACCCCAAATCGGATTTGGTCACCTTTGAGCTGGTGTTGGGCACGGACAGGGAAACATGGACGGTGCGGTCCAAGGTGGCTGTTGCGGTGTAAATCCATGCTGGACGGGTGGAACTATGTTGCTTAACATGGGGGTCACAAGATCGTACTCTGGTCTCAGTGATTTGTTTCGAGAGGTGATGTAAAAATGCCCCAGGAAACCAGGACCAGTGATTATTCGGCAGGCCAAGCTCCCGCCACACATTCTTCCGTTGCCATCATCTGGTGCCAGCAGTGCCAATCCGATGAGCACATCGTGATAGAGGGGGCCCGCAGGCGCAAACGCAATGGGGGCGGCATCTGGGACGTGGACTATTGCTGTACCCACTGCGACTCTTTTTACAGGCATGAAATTCAACTTGAGACCCTGAGCAAGGCGATGGCCCACGCCATGATTTCAGTCATCCAACAGCCATGACAGCTGCCCGGTAAAGCGAGCGTTCATCCCGCCCATCCTTAGCGGGTACCGCATTCGTTGTTTCGCTTGCATCGGCAGCTCTGTTTAGGGACTTTCAGTGGGTGCATTTGCGGCCTTGTAGACGGGATGCTCAGCCCCATGTTCCCCCGCGGTGCCTCTATTTGGGGCAGATCGTGCTGTTACGATATGGGAAAATGACGCGGAAGGATGCTGAAACGGTGGGCGAGGAAGCAATGACGGAAAAAGTTCAACGCGGCGTACTCTTCGACGTTGACGGAACACTCGTTGATTCGAATTACCTGCACACGATCGCCTGGTGGCAGGCGTTCCGCCGCTTCGGCCACGATATCCCGATGGCGGAAATCCATCGTGCCATTGGACTGGGCGGTGACAAACTCGTGGCGCACCTGCTGGGGGAGGACAGGGACGTGGAGCAGGACAGCGAACTGGACTCCACCCACGGGGCAATCTTCTCCAGCCATTGGCCTGCTCTTCGTGCTTTCCCGGGAGCCGCCAAGCTGATTCGGCGTTGTGCAGAGAATGGGCTGACCGTGGTACTGGCATCGTCTGCTTCGAAGCAGGAGCTGGCTGTACTGCGCAGAATCATCGACGCGGATGATGCGCTCACGGGCGCCACCAGTTCCAACGATGCGGAGAACAGCAAGCCCTCACCAGAGATCCTGAAGGCAGCACTGAAAACCGGTGGCTTCTCAGCGGAAAATGCCGTGTTCGTGGGAGATTCCGTCTGGGATGTCTTGGCCGCGTCGAAATTGGGGATCCCCACTATCGGCATCACCTCCGGCGGCACCAGCGAGGCCGAACTGCGCGAAGCAGGGGCGGTTGAGGTCTACAAGGACGTCCAAGCGTTGCTGGACGGGTTCAACGACTGCGGACTGCACAGGCTCGCGGAATCCTAGCAATCAAAGCTGACGGCCCGAACCAATAGGCCGAGAAACAGGGCCAACCCGAGCAAATACGCGCCCACCGAAACGGTCCCCGGCTAAACGGAGTCCTTGGCATAATCGAGGTAACCCGAATTCGGCCCACCGCGGACGATGGAGCGCTATACACCTCCCGCGGACTGGGTGCTTGGTGTACCGGAAATACTATCCGTCAGTCGATGGGAGTATCCAGCGCTCGCGCAGGACAACGGCGCGGACGAGGTGCGCAACTCACTCTTACAGGCGACTTCGTCCGCAGTAAGGGGCCACGGACCGGTGTGAACGGCCTCAGCAAGGGACGCCGAATACATCGAGCTATACAACCACCGGCGGCTCCACGGGGGAATTGGATACGTTTTGGGCGTGGAAGCGGAAGTAAACTGGCATTCACTTCCATCCGCCATCAAAACAATGAAGAGGGCCTAATAAACCCTCCACCAAAGCCGGGGATTGACGCCGCAGCTGCTATACAACCGCCGCTGACGAACCCGCTGGGCGCTTTCGCAACGGAGCTTCCAATGATTATTGGGAAGAGTCGTTGTCGACCTCGGTGGCGTCCGGATCCTCTTCGGACTCGAAGGTATTGGGCTCGTTGCTTTGGCCAATACCCACGCCCTCCTTTGACCCGGGGATGCGCTCCCTACCTTCTTGATCTTGTTTCTCGTCCTGATTCTCCTGGGGGGAAGCATCGGTTACTGGCTGCTTGTCTGCTGCCGCGTTTGCATTCATAACTTCCTCCGGTCTGGTGTTGAGGTGTTAAAGCTACATCAAGTAGGTGAGTGGGAGAACCCCCATGGACTCGCTGGGCAACATCTGGAAGGCACAGCGGCGACAGCTGCGCGCGGAAGTATTGTCAGAAATCACGTACAGGGCGTATGTGAACTGAGCTGGCCGGTTGCCAAGGCCAATGGCCGACTCCGGGGAAACAGTCAAGACCGCAGTGAAACAAGAACCCCACCTGCTGGAACTGCACGATGTAAACACCTGCACCATGACCGAAATGGCCGAACCATTTTTCATGGGCCGATCGGCCATTCACCGGGCCGTTGAACGCGGACAACGAAGGTCAGCGGAACCAACACGCTCCGAAGAAATGTGCAGCCGACTTCTGACGGAGCCCACCCAGTACGGTGCCAGACCAAGCGTCGTGGGCGCCGGCCGGGATCCCTTGGATTCCTCAGGTGCCGCTGCCTTGGCGTTGCCCGGCAGCGGCCGGCTGTGGATAAACGCGCCCAGCCGCCAAGGCAGCTTCCTAGAATGGTCTCAGCATGCTATTTCCCAAATTGGGCGGGGGCGGCACACCATGGGATCACGGGCCCAAACGGGACAGCCCAGCCAGCGCGGCCGTGCCCGGGCAAATCCGCAGCACTGCCACACGACGCGTCCCCCGTGGCGGTTGGCGGTGGTGTTGGCGCTGACAGTGCTGCTGGCCATGACAGGCTGGCTGCACACCGCCGGACGGTGGCCCTTTACCCCCGACGCCGGTCCGCCGCCGGTCTTTAGCGCCCCGGATCCGGGCCCGGGCCAACCGGTGGTGGCAGTGCAGTCCGGATCTGCGCTGGCCCTGCTGGAAACCCTGCCCGTGAAAGACAAAGCAGCCAGCAGTGATTACGACCGCGCCCTCTTTGGCGCGCCGTGGGCGGATGCCGACGCCAATGGCTGCGACACACGCAATGACATTCTGCGCCGGGACCTGCAACGCCTTGAGTTTACCGACGGCTCGCCCTGCCTGGTGGCTTCGGGAGTGCTCGCTGAGCCCTACACGGCGGTGGACCTTGCGTTCGAACGGGGCAGGGAGAGCAGCAAAGCCGTGCAAATTGACCACGTGGTGGCCCTGGGCAACGCCTGGCAGACAGGGGCAGCGGCGCTGAGCCCGGCACAACGGGAAAGCCTGGCCAATGATCCCTTGAATTTATTGGCGGTGGATGGCCCGGCCAACCAGGAGAAGTCCAGCGCCGATGCCGCCAGCTGGCTGCCGGCGTCCAAAAAATTCCGCTGCCACTACGTGGCCCGGCAAATATCCGTCAAAGCCAGTTACCGGCTGTGGGTGGCCCCGGCGGAAAAGGCTGCCATGGTGCGCGTGCTGGGACTGTGCCCGCAACAACAAAGCCTGCCCTCGGGATATCTGCACCCGGCAGAAACCCAGGACAGGCAGTGAAGCGTAAAAACCCTGAAGGGACGGGGTCACTTTTGCATGGAACTGCCAATTTCAGTCAACGGAAGGTCAGGGTGGTTCTTTTCCACCCGGCGCATGGCCCAAATGTCATTGAACAAGGCCAGGAATTCCCCGTCCGTGCGCTCCAGCACTTCGGCGCCGTGGACATTGGCCAGCACGGCCGTGGCGTCCGGCGTCGTCAAACGCGCCAGGGAGTAGGGCAGGCGTTCCAGGCGCATGGGCGCGTTGAAGTCGTGGTGCATCCTGTCCTCCACCACTTCAAACTGCATGGGTCCCACGGCGGCCAGCACCGGTGCCTGGTCCCCGCGCAGGTCCGAGCGCAGCACCTGGATGACGCCTTCATGTTCCAGCTGCTCAATGCCGCGGCGGAACTGCTTGTACTTGCTTGGATCCTTGGAGCGGGCCACCTGGAAGTGCTCGGGCGCGAACAGGGGAATGGCCGGGTACTCCACCGGTTCTTCGACGAACAAGCTGTCGCCCACGCGCAGGGCCGAGGCGTTCACCAAACCCACCACATCCCCGGGGAAGGCCGTGTCAATGACTTCACGTTCGCGGCCAAAGACCTGCTGCGCGTACTTGGTGGCGAAGGACTTGCCCGTGCGGGTCTGGGTGACCACCATGCCGCGCTCAAACATCCCCGAGCAGATGCGGATGAAGGCCACATGGTCGCGGTGGGCCTGGTTCATGCCGGCCTGGACCTTGAAGACAAAGCCGGAGAAGGGGGCGTCCACGGCGCGGGGGGCGCCGTCGACGTCGGGACGCGGCGTGGCGGGCGGGGCAAAGTCCACCAGGGTGTCCAGGATCTGCTTCACACCAAAGTTCAGGGCCGCGGAGGAAAACAGCAGCGGAGTGGCCTGGCCGGCGTAAAAGGCCTCCAGGTCCAGGGGCGCCTCCTCATCCACCACCAGGGAGGCCTCCTCCACGGAATCGGTCCAGGCGTCGCCTTCGGAAACGGCGGCCTCTTCGGGGGAGAGGTATTCGGTCAGGGCAATGTGGGCGCCGGAGCTGTTGCGCGCAAACTTGGCGAACTCATTGCGCCGGATGTCCCACACGCCGCGGAAGTCCCCGGCAATGCCGATGGCCCAGGTCAGGGGCATGGGCGCCAGGCCCGTGCGCTGGGTGATTTCATCCATCAGCTCCAGCGGGTCCAGCCCCGGGCGGTCCCACTTGTTGATGACTGTGATGATGGGCAGATTGCGCGCCTTGCAGACCTCAAAGAGCTTCATGGTCTGCGTTTCCAGACCCTTGGCGGCATCCACGAGCATCACGGCGCAGTCCACCGCCGCCAGCACGCGGTAGGTATCCTCGGAAAAGTCCGCGTGGCCGGGGGTGTCCAGCAGGTTGATGACGGTGTCACGGTAGGAGAACTGAAGTGCCGCGGAGCTGATGGAAATGCCGCGGTCCTTCTCCATTTGCTGCCAGTCCGAGACCGTGTCCCTGCGGTTGGATTTGCCGTTGGTGGCGCCGGCGGTGCCAATCACCTTTGCGTGCAGGGCCAGGGCCTCGGTCAGTGTGGACTTGCCGGCGTCGGGGTGTGAGATGACGGCGAAGGTGCGCCGACGTTCCGCCTGGCCGGTGATTTCGCTGGCACGGGCGGGGGACTGGGCCGGAGAGGACACAAGACTACTTTCTAGCGGGGCGGAAAAACTGTACATGCGGCAGGAGGCGCAACAGCCAAGTTTACCGCAGCCGCGGCCGGCGGATCCTGAAGCCTCTATTGGGGCAGCTGCAGGGCCCCGAAGCCCAACTGCCAGGTGCCGCCGGCGGCAATGCGTTCCAGAACCAGTTTCTGCAGCGTGGTGTTTCTGGGCAGCTTCCCAAGGGCGTCCATGCGCCGGGTGCGGAAGGTGAAATACACGGCGTCGGTGGGTTCATCCCGGGGTTGTCCGTAGGGGCTGAAGAGATCCACAAACTGGGCAATGTTGGAGTCCGGGTGCATCCGCGCGCGCAGATACGGGTCCAGCAGCCACGATTCGCAGTTCGCCGTGCGGACGGGCCGGTCCGGGAAATGGGCTGCAAAGAAGGCCGCCGCCAGCGCCAGGCTCTCCCGCACGGAAGCGATGCCCAGCCCGCCGTCCTCGGGAATGTGGATCCCCACAATCCACTCGCCGGCCTGCACGCCGGGAATGTCCGCCTGGGGCTGGTGCAGCAAATACTGCAGGCGCCCCAGCTGGAACAGCCGCCCGGCAAAGAGATGGGTCAGCCACTTGTACGTGTCCATGCCAAAGCGTTGATGCACGCGCCGGTTGATGGCAAGGTTGCGGCCAAAATCGGCCAAGGTGGCCCGCGTGACATCGGCGGTGATGTTCCGGTCCCGATGCCAGGCCAGCAGTTCCGGGACAAAGCGCAGCATCCCGGCAAGCCAGTCGCCTTCGGCCACTGGAATTCCCGCAGCGACCAGCTCGGGAACCGGCTCCTCGGCGCTGCCGAGCCGGGAGGCCAAATAAGCCAGCACACATTCCACCGCCGGGCTTGCCGGCCCGGCCAACAGGGCCAGGCAGCCGGGCCGGTCGGCGTCGGCCACGCCCAAAAGGGCCAACGTCTCTTCGGGGTCCAAGGGTGCGTGCAGGGTCATGGGAAAGTTCCAGTCAGGACTTTTTGGCTGCCTTGGGCTTTTTCACAAAGAGCGTCTCGGCCTGTTCCAGGGCCATGCCGTTGGTTTCCGGGATCTTGAACATGACGAAGAAGAACGAGGCCACGGCGAACAGGGCGTACATGGCGTAGGTCAGCGGCAGGGACGCAGCCGACATGGACGGGAACGTCAAGGTGATCAGGAAGTTCGCGATCCACTGGGCAGCTGCGGCCAGGCCCAGGGCCCGGGCACGGATGCGGGAGGGGAAAATTTCGCCCAACAGCACCCAGACCAGCGGCCCCCAGGAGGCGCCAAAGCTGACCACAAACACATTCGCGGCCACCAGGGCAATGGGGCCCCAGGCGCCGGGAAGGGTGATGTCCTCGCCGCTGCCGGTGGCCGAAGCGAAGGCCAGGGCCATGGTGGCCAGTGACACCGCCATGCCCACCGAGCCGGTGAGCAGGATGGGGCGGCGGCCCACCCGGTCCACCAGGGCAATGGCGATGAGGGTGACCAGGATGTTCACCACGGCCGTCACCACGGAAATGGTCAGCGAGTTGCTCTCCTGGAAGCCCACGGCCTTCCACAGGGTGGTGGAGTAGTAGAAAATCACATTGATGCCCACGAATTGCTGCAGCATGGACAAGATTATGCCGATCCACACCACCGGCAGCAGGCCCAGGCGGTTTCCGCGCAACGAGCCCTTGCGGGAGGCCAACCGGTCTTCCTCCACGGCGGTCTTGATGTCGCGGATGCTGCGTTCGGCGTCGTCGTTCGGGGCAATGGTGTGGAACACCTTCGTGGCTTCGGCCTCCTTGCCTTGGAGGACCAAAAAGCGCGGGGATTCGGGCAGGATAAAGGCAATCCAGCCGTAGACCACTGCCGGCACCGCCGCGGCCAGGAACATCCACCGCCAGGCGGGCAGGCCCAGCCAGAGCACCTCGGCGGCGCCGCCGGCGGCATTGGCAAAGAGTGCGTCGGAGAGCAATGCGGCAAAAATGCCGATGGTGATGGCCAGCTGCTGCAGCGAGGCCAGACGGCCGCGGTGCCGCCGCGGCGCGATCTCGGAAATGTACGCCGGGGCAATCACGGAGGCCAGCCCAATGCCCAAACCACCCACCAGGCGCCAGAAAATCAAATCCCAGACGCCAAAGGCCAAGCCTGTTCCCAGGGCACTGGCAAAAAACAGCACCGCACCAATCTTCATGGTGGGGATGCGCCCCCTGGCATCGGCGATCTTGCCGGCCATGTAGGCGCCTGCGGCACAGCCCAAAAGGGCAATGGCCACGGCGAAGCCCGTCAAGGCGTCCCCCAGGACAAACTCGCCCTGGAGGGCATCGACTGCACCATTGATCACTGAGGAGTCAAAACCAAAGAGGAAGCCGCCCACGGCCCCGGCCACGGCAAGGCCAATGACTTTCCGTGGGATGCCGGTGGGCGCCGGAGTTGATTCGGTGTTCTTGGGCATGATTCCCCCTTGTGGCCGCCGGTGGGCAGCCGCGGCCTGTGATGTGTAAAAAAATCTAGGTAAAGCGGTCCTGTATGGCTAAGTTACTGCATTGGCGCCGCCCGTGCTGGCCTTTGCGCCGGGAGGGAGGGTGAGAAAAGCCTCAGTGGCCGAAGGGATCCGGGTCCACACCCGGCATCCAGCTCAGTCCCGGCACGCCCCAACCATTGTTTTTTGCCGCCCTTTTGGCTTTTTTGGCGTAGCGGGGATTGAGCCTGTCCACGTACAGCTTTCCGTCCAAATGGTCGTATTCGTGCTGCATGCACCGGGCGAACCAGCCGGTGGCCTCAAAGTCCAGGGGGTCCCCGGCGGCGTCAAATCCGCGCACCCGGACCCACTGGGCGCGTTTGAGCGGGAAGTCGATGCCGGGCACGGACAGGCAGCCCTCCACCTCTTCCTCGGGATCGGGGGCGTTGCCGGAAATTTTGCCCACCGTCAGCACGGGGTTCACCACCACGCCCTGGGCGGGCACGCCGTCGTCGTTCTCCATGTGGTACGTGAACAAGCGCAGGCCCACGCCAATCTGGGGTGCGGCCAGGCCCACGCCATTGGCCACATCCATGGTCTGGTACATGTCCGCAATCAGCGTGTGCAGCTGTTCATCAAAGGCCTGCACCTCCTCGGCGCGGCGGTGCAGCACGGGCTCACCCAAAATGGTGACGGGATGGATGGTCATGGGGTTTCCTTTGCATGCCGGGGAAGGGGAGGGGCGGTATTGTGTTTTGGCACTAAAAAACACCCCGGCCACATGACCGGGGTGTTCTTCATGATTCACCAGGAACCACTTGGGGTGAGATACGGGGGTTGAACCCGCGACCTCCTGGACCACAACCAGGCGCTCTGCCAACTGAGCTAATCCCACCATGTCAGCCGAAGCCTGCCGGACCTTTGTCAATGTCCCGCGTGCTTGTGGCAACGACGACTAGTCTACACGATCAAAACGGTCCAAAAACCACGTACGCGGCCTCAGGGGCTGTTTGTGAGCTAGATCGCACCCACCGCGTCCGTGCGCACCGGAAATCAGGCGGCGCAGGGGCTAGAACTGGGCCGAGATTTTCTTGGCGGTGGCGGAATTGGGTCCCGGGGCCGGCACAAAGACCGCCTCGCGGTAGTACTTGAGCTCATTGATGCTGTCCTGGATGTCACCGAGCGCACGGTGGTTCCCCGTCTTCGCCGGGGCCTGGAAGTAAGCGCGCGGGTACCAGCGGCGGGCCAGTTCCTTGATGGTGGAGACATCAATGACGCGGTAGTGCAGGTGCTCCACCAGTTCGGGCATGTCGCGGGCCAAAAACACCCTGTCGGTGCCCACCGAGTTGCCCGCCAGGGGTGCCTTGTTGGGCACGGGCACGTGCTGGCGGATGTAAGCGAGCACCTGGGCCTGCGCCTGCTCCATGGTCACGCCGGCGTCGAGCTCGTCAATGAGCTTGGAGTTGGTGTGCATGGTGCGGACAAAGTCACCCATCTGCGCCAATGCCTCGGCCGTGGGTTTGATCACCACGTCCACACCCTCGCCGAGGATGTTCAATTCCGAGTCGGTGACCAGCGCGGCCACCTCAATGAGGGCGTCGTTCACGGCGTCCAGGCCCGTCATCTCACAGTCAATCCATACAATGCGTTCATTAGTAATAGCCACCGCACCAATGTACCGCGATCCTGATGCACGGGCCCGCGCTGGTAAAATCAGCCTGCGGGCGGCACTGCGCCCCCACACCATGGAACGTACGACGACGGCTGGAGACTTGGGATGGCTGCAACACCTTCGGTCCCCACCCAGTTGGCGCCGAACGCGGTGCGGCCGTGGATTGCCCTGTGGGAGGGCTTTTTGGGTTCGCTGCTGATTTTGGCGGGCTCGGTGGGGGTTGGCTGGATCGCCAATGGTTCCCCCATGATCCGCAATCCGCTGGTCATTGCCATGCGCACCGACGGTGCGGGGGTCATGACGTCCATCATCCTGCTGACGGTGGGCGCCTTGATCCTGCTGCGCGCCTGGTTGCGGCTGGGGCAGCGGCTGGCCGGTTGGGGTCAGGGCACCCTGCGGCTGGTGGTGGCGGCCGTGTGCCTGTGGAGCGCGCCGTTGTTTTTGGCGGTGCCCATTTTTTCCCGTGACGTGTACGCCTACACCGGCCAGGGCCGGCTCATGGCCGAAGGTCTGGACCCCTACAATGACGGCATTTCGGCGTTGAACAACTGGTTCATGCTGGGCACCGATCCTTCGTGGGCTGAGAACCGGACACCTTACGGGCCGGTGTTTTTGTGGCTCGCCCGCGCCGTGGTGGGCATCACCGGCGCCCAACCGGATTTTTCGGTGCTTTTGTTCCGGGCCATTGCCTGCGCGGGGGTGGCACTGTGCGTGATTTTCATCCCCAAGCTGGCCGCCCAGCACGGCGTGGACGGCGCACGTGCCCTGTGGCTTTCAGTGGCCAATCCGCTGTTTTTGATTTCCTTTGTGGCCAGTGCCCACAATGACGCGCTCATGGTGGGCTTGGCCGTGGCGGGCGTCTGGTGTGCAGCCAACCGGCGCGGCGTGCTGGGCGTGCTCCTGGTGACCGCCTCCATTGCCGTCAAACCCATCACCATCCTGCTGCTGCCGTTTGTGGGGCTTCTGTGGGCGGGGAAAAAGGCCGGCTGGGGCAGGCGCTTTGCCTTTTGGGCCGCCACCGGATCCCTGAGCCTGTTCCTGCTGTGGCTGCTGGGCCTGCCGCGCGGCATTGGTTTTGGCTGGACCTGGGCCATTTTGGACAGCACGCCCGGCTACACCGGCTATTCGCCCTCGGGCTTCAGCGGACAGCTGGTGGAGGCGCTGTTCAATGCCGTGGGCCTGGACGGCGGAGCGGTGGCGGGAGGCTTCCGCTCGTTCCTGACGGTGGCCAGCATTGCCATCACCTTGTGGTTGATCCTCCGGGGCGATCCCGAACGCGTGGTGCGGCGCCTGGGTCTGGCCTTTGCCGCCATTGTGCTGCTGGCACCGATCATCCAGCCGTGGTACATCCTGTGGTTCCTGCCCTTTTTGGCGGCCACCGGGATCCGCAACAACTGGCAGATCAAGGCCTGTTACGTGGTGGTGGGCTTCTTTGTGGTGTTTGGGGCCCAGGACCAGCTCTTTGCCTGGCAGTTCGTGGAACTGCCGGTGGCCACCAAAACCCTTTCCTCGGTGGTGGCCCTGAGCGTGGTGGGGTACCTGCTGGTGCTGGACATCCACACGCGCAAGCTGCTCTTTGGCCGCAGCGCGGAACAACCCTGAGCAGCGGGAATCTAGCTGTGGTGTCCGCGGGCGTCCTGGTGCGCCACGCCGGCCGCCGCCCGGCCCAGCTCCACGGTGCGCCGCACGGCCCACACCAGCAGGGTCACCACCAGGACGTTGCGGATGGTCAGCACCGCGGCCATGATGGGGTTGGCGTGGATCAGCGGGGTGTAAAACAGCGGATAAATGATGAAAGTGGTGAACGCGATGCCCATGAGCAGCGCCGCCGGAAGCTTCCAGCGTTCCCAGTCGTGGACCAGACCGGCCACCACCACCGGCAGCAGCCAAATGATGAACTGCGGCGAACCCACCTTGTTGAACACAATGAAGGCCGTCACCATCAGCAGCGATCCCTCCAACAGCAGCTCCCCGCGCTCGGCGCCGCGGCGCAGCGCCCACACCATGAGCGCGGCCCCCACCAGTGCCGCCACAATGAGCAGCGGCTGCATGAGCCAGGCGGCGATCTCAGCTCCCGGACCGTGGACCTCGGTGGAGTTGATGGCCACATTGTCCGCAATGTGGGAATCGGCAACGCCCAGCACGCTCAGCCACACCCAGGGAGTGGAGAAGGTGGCCTCCAGCTGCATGCCCCGGTCCCCCTGATTGATGGCAAAGTCCAGCAGATGGTCCCCGGCGCCGGTCAGCACGGCAAAAAGCGCCACGGCGGCACTGACGCCCAGGCCCACCAGGAAAACCTGTAGACGCCGGGCACTGGCAATGAGCAGCGGCGCCACCACGGCGGCCGGCCAGACCTTGATCCAGGTGGCCACCGCCAGCAGCAGGGCCGCGGCTGCCGGGCGTTCCACAGCGTACAGCAGCGCCACCAGCACCAGGGAGGTGGTGATGCCTTCCACGCGGGCAAAGCTGAGAAAGCCCATGAACATGGTGAAAAAGAGCCAGAACCAGGCAGGGGCCACGCCCTGCCTGGCCCGCCCGCCACGGAGCAAAAAGTACAGGCCCACGGCGTTCAAGGCAGCAACAATGAGGGTCCACCCCAAAAGGTACAGCGAGGGGCCAAAGAGGTTGGCGGCGAAAATGGGCAGCTGGGCCAGCAGCGGATAGACCCAGGGGCTGATGACGTCCCCCAGGAAGTCGGGGTTGTAGCCCAACAGGGCCCACTGGCGGTACTGCTCGGTGTCACTGAAGGTGTCCCCGTGCACAATGAAGCTCATCATCCAGGCCAGGAAAAACAAGTGGACGGCAGCATAGCCCCACCAGACGCTGCCGGGCGTGCGGAACCAGGTGCGCACCTTGGGGCTCAGGAAGCGGTTGCGGACTGTGGTGGCCTTGGCCAGCAGCGAGTCAAAGGACGGGGCGGAAATTTCAGTGCTCCTTGGCCAGTGTGCCGGGATCCGAGGCGGCCGGGGCGTGCGTGCCGGCCGCGGCGGCAGTGCCGGTGCCCGCGAAGGAGGTGGCGGCGTCGTGCCGGGGAATGGCCTGGGGGTTGCGGCCCATGATGAACAGCTGGCGCACGCTCCAGACAAACAAGACCACCAGCAGCACATTGCGTGCGGTGAGCACGGCCGCCATCAGGGGGTTGTTGTGGGAGAGGGCGTCGTAGAAGAGCGGGTAGATCAAAAACGTCAGCACGGCCACGCCAATCAACATGGTGGCGGGGATGCGCCAGGCCTGCCATTGCAGGGCCAGGCCCACGGCGACGGCGGGGGCCAGCCACACCATGAACTGGGGCGAACCGACCTTGTTGAACACAATGAACGCGGCCACCAGGGCCAGGGCGCCAAAAAGCAGCAGGGCGGTGCGGTCGGCGCCGCCGTTGCGCTTGCCGGTGTGCAGGGCCCAGAAAATCAGGGCGGCCACCAGCAGGGCCGCGGCAATGAGCAGCGGCTGCATCAATACGCTCATGATGTCCGAGCCGGGCCCGTCCACCTGCATGGAGTTGATGTCCTGGTTCATGTACATGCGGGCCCCGCCCAGGCCCAGCACGCTCATCCACAGCCAGGGGGTGGTGAAGGTGGCTTCCAGCTGCATGCCGCGGTCGCCCTGCTCCAGCGCGAAGTTTAAAAGCTCCGGCACGGCACCCATGGCCAGGGCCAACGCCACCACCAGGGCCGTCACCAGCACGCCGGCCAAAACCACCTGCACACGCTGCTTGACCACTGTGAACAGTGCCAGCACCACGGCGGCCGGCCACACCTTGGTCCAGGTTGCCACGCTCAAAAGCAGCGAGGTCACAAAGGGGCTGGCCGCACCCAGGCACAGGGCAAAGAGGACCACCGGGGCGGTGATGCCGTCAACGCGGGCAAAACCCAGCCAGCCCAGCAGGAGGGTGAAGGCAATCCACCACAGTGCCGCCGGGATGGCCTGGCGGTTGCGGCCCCAGCGGGTCAGCTTGCCCACCGCGAAGGTGTTCAACACCGCAATGATCAGCACCCAGAGGAAGAAGAACGGGGCGGGACCAAAAACATGCGCCGCCGCCATGGGGATCAACGCCAGGATGGGGTACACCCACGGGCTGGGTCCGGCCACGCGGGAACCGTCAAAGTCCACGGAGGCCCAGATGCGGTAAATGTACGTGTCGCTGAATGCTTCGCCCCGCAGGGACAACAGTCCGGCCAGGACCAGGGCCACAAGGTGGGTTGCGGCAAAAACGATCCATAGGCCGCGCGGCGTCAGCAGCCACGACTGGACCCCTGACGGCAGCAGGGCATCCCTGGCGCGGGTGAGAAATGCGAAAAACGTATCCGAGGAGATGGGTCTGGTCCTTCTCATGAGTGCGGCGGCCGTGGCCGCAGACCGCCGGCATGGTCCAGCAGGGGGCATTGCTTGCTCGCAAGGCCCGCCGGGTCTGCCGGTGGGAGTGGGTAGAATGCCAAGGACGAATGTCTTGGCTGCTTATATATTAGCGCAGCGCACTGGGACTGCCCCGGCCGGACCGGGGCGAAGAAGGCCGGTGGTGGCGCAGGCTTCGTGGCCGAACGAGTTCAGGAGTTATGAGTTGACCAGCACCCGCGTTGCCCTGCCGGAGGTGAAATCCAAAGTGCCACACAAGTACCGATTGCGCACCGGCACGGCCAATTCAGCGATCTGGCAGGGCTTTGCCGGCTCGGTCCTGCTGCTTCTGGGTTCCCTGGGTGTGGGTTGGATGGCGGGCAGCTCCGTGCTCATCCGCAACCCCATCTTCATTGTGGCGCGCACCACCACGGCGTCGTCCATCATCAGCACCGTGCTCCTGTGCGTGGGGGCGGCGCTGCTGCTCCGGGCCTGGCTGCGGTTGCGCCAGCACCTGGACGGCTGGGGGGAGGAAACCGCCCCGGTCTTGAAAAAGGCGCTTTATCTGTGGGTGGCGCC
Source organism: Specibacter sp. NPDC057265 (assembly GCF_042668835.1). Lineage (NCBI taxonomy): Bacteria > Bacillati > Actinomycetota > Actinomycetes > Micrococcales > Micrococcaceae > Specibacter > Specibacter sp. NPDC057265. The sequence continues at coordinate 214,921 of NZ_JBHUYE010000002.1, read as the reverse complement.
AATGATGCTGACACTGCCGCTGTTCAGTCGCGACTCCTACGCCTACATAGGCCAGGGCCGGCTCATGCAGGAGGGCTTGAACCCCTACACCGACGGCATTTCCTCCCTCAACAACTACTTTGTGCTGGGCCCTGACACGCTCTGGACCGAAGCACCCACGCCCTACGGCCCCGTGTGGCTGTGGTTGGAGCTGCTGGCGGTGTCCATCCCGGCGGCGAGCCCGGAAATTTCCCTCATCCCGTTCCGTCTGGCGTGCCTGGCCGGGATTGTCCTGTTGGCCGTGTACGTCCCCAAGCTGGCGGGCAGGCACGGCTTCAATCCGCACCGCACGCTGTGGCTGACGGTGTTGAACCCGGTGGTCCTGATCAACTTTGTGGCCAGCGTGCACAATGATTCCCTCATGCTGGGTCTGGTGGTTGCGGGCCTGTACTTCGCCTCCACCCACCGCCCGATCCGCGCTATCCTGTTGGTCACCGCCTCCATCGCTATTAAGCCCATCACCTTGATTGCCCTGCCCTTTGTGGGCTTGTTGTGGGCCGGAGCCCGCGCGGGATGGCTGCGCAAGTTCGGCCTGTGGGCGGCAACCCTGGCCATTTCCATGGCCGTCATGGCAGCCATGGGTTTTCTCAACGGGCTGGGCTTTGGCTGGATCGGGGCCCTGCAGACTCCTGGCGCGGTATGGATTTGGTATGCACCCGTGGGGCTGTTCTCCAACGCCCTGGGCTGGGTGGTCACCTTGTTCGGCGGCGCCGGGGCCGGTGCCGCCGTGACGGACATCATTCAAACCGTGTGCCAGCTGGTCTCCATTGTCCTGGTCATGGCTTTGGCGCTGTTGCCGGTGAAGCTTCCGGCCACCTCCGGTGCCGCAAGCGCAAAAGCAAACGCAGGCACCGCACCCGCCCTGGACGGCGCCGGGGCGTACAGCCAGGCAGTAATACGGCGGATGGCCTGGTCATTTGCCGCCATCGTGCTGCTCTCTGCAGTGATCCAGCCCTGGTACATGCTGTGGCTGCTGGCCTTTTTTGGCATGACGGGCATCACCGAGGGCCGGCAAACGCAGGTGGTGTATTTCTTGACCGGCTTTTTCACCTTAATTGCCCTGACCGACCAGCTCAGCGTGTTCCCATGGATTTCCATGGGAATCATCCGCACCGTGGCAATTGTGGCGGGGGTGCTGTGCGTGGCGTATGTGCTGCTGTGGGATCAACGGACCGGCAGCCTGCTGCTGCTGCCGGCATGGCAACGCCGGGGCAGGAAAGCCCCTGCAAACGCTTGAGTGCCCCGCGCCGTGATGACGGCGCCGGGAAGGTGCGTGTTTGGGGCGGTTTTTCGGCGACCGGGCAATGATCGCCGCCTGTGGGAACCGGTGGCGGGAGCAGGCGGCGAACAGGGATTTTTGGCCGTTGGGTGTCGCAATGACGCCCAATACGGGAAGATGGAAGCACAGCCCGCACAATCAGGGCCGGGCACCAACCGCGGGGGCGCGCCATGAAACCTCGATTTGGCCACGGTTCCGTGATTGTGGGGATGCAGCCGGATCAGGATCCGGCCGTTTTGGCCTACGCCGTTTCCCTTGCGGCAGCCTCGGGTGCCGACCTCATCGGCGCCTACGTGGACCCGGGCAGCTACCTCATTGAATGGGACCCCAGCGGCAATGTCCTGGGCCACTCCCTGGAGCGCGCCCTGGACCCTGAGGATGACGCCGCCACCGCCGTGCGCGAACTTGGCCCGTTGCTCCAGGCCGCCGTGCAGGAGCACGGTCTGCAGTGCAGTTTCCGGGTGTTGGGCGGAGACCCCGCCATGGCCCTGGGCAGGCTCGCGGCAGCCATGACAGCCTCCGTCATTGTGGTCGGTGCCCGGCGCCCCGGACTGCTGGCAGGTGTCAATGAGATTCTGGCCGGTTCCGTGGTGCGCAAGCTGCTGGCCACCCAACGCATCCCGGTGTTGGCGATTCCCCGCGTCGATGCCCGCCCGCCGCTCCACGGCTAGGGCAGACTGGGGGCATGGCGAACATCATTTCTTCCTGGCGCACGGATCTGCAGGGAACCTTCAGCAACAATTCCCCCGCCGTTCCGCAGTGGCAGCTGGACCTGGCCCAGGGCGACGACGGCGGGTACTTCGGGCCGGATTCGCCGGCCTGGGCTGTGCACGGCTCCATGACGCCCATTGTGGGCGGCATCCAGGCCCTGTTGATCCAGGCCCTGCACCCGGGGGCGCTCGCAGGCGTGCTGGAGCATTCCAACTACAAACAGGACCCGCTGGGCCGGCTCGCCGGCACCATCCGCTGGATCTTCACACTCACCTATGCGGACACCGCCACGGCACGGACGGCGTCGAACAAGGTGCTGGCCATCCACAAGCATGTGCGGGGGAACTACACCACAAACAGTGGTCGGGAGCGACCCTACACGGCCAACGATCCGGACTTGTTGCGTTGGGTCCATTTGGCCTTTACCCAGGCATTTTTGGGTTCGCACCTTGCCTATGGGGCTCCCATTCCGGGCGGTCCCGACGCCTACGTCGCCGACTGGGCCGTGGCCGGGGCGCTCATGCAGGTGGATGGCCCGCCCACCACGGTGTCCGGGCTGCAGACGCAACTGGCGGCCTTCCGCCCGGAGCTGCGTTACGACGAACGTGTGGCCGAAACCGTGGCATTCATTAAAAAACCGCCGCTGCCGCGTTCCCAGCAGCAAGGCTACAAGATCCTGTTTGCCGGCGCCGTGGCCGCGCTGCCGCCGCAGTACCGTGACATTTTAGGGTTGGAGGTGCCGTCGCTTGGTCCACTGAAGCTGCCGGTGCGCCTGGCCACCAAGGCCGCGCTCGGCGTCGTCCACGCGGGTCTGGGGCCGGTAGGTCCCAGCGAGACTGCTGCACGCGCCCGGCTGGCACGTCTGGGGTAGTGGCCTCAGCCACTGATCCGCACCGGCGCCGCCGCCTGCGGGGGATCGGTATGGCAGATCAGGGCCCAAGTGGCCCAGGCCGGTTGGGAGGTGGTGAGTGGATTTTCATTCGGATGGGGAGTCCGCCGAGCCTGTCGCCGCGAAGATCCGCATGCTTGGCCAAGGTGCCCTGGACGTGCAGGTGGATACCGTCGACGAAGCCTTGGCCACTGCATTGAGCGAGGCCGCAGATCGTGTTGGTGCGGAAATGGGCGTGGTCAGCAACGCCGGTGCTGGCACTGCCGTGGGGCGACTGGAACAGGATGAACCGGCAGCCATGCACCGCGGTATTGCTGTGCACCTTGTCGGCGTGGTCATCTGTTGCAAGCATGCCCGGAGATCCTTGACCAAGGCCGGAGGCGGTCTCCCCGGGGACCATTTGCCCGCAGTTTCATCAAGCCCCCGCCGCCCCGCACCGGCGTCGGAAAGCAACCGCGCAAACCACAAGCAGCAGCTACTAGCCGCTGACTAATAGCTGTGGAAGAATACTGGCATGGAACACCCCGCAATGCAGCACGACCCTCAACTGCTTAGGGGAGTGCTGCCGATGCTCATCCTCTCGCTGCTTGAACAACAGCCCTCTTACGGCTATGAACTGGTGGAACGTCTGCGCTCCCTGGGGCTGTCAGGGCTGGCAACGGGGGCCGTGTATCCGGTGCTGAGCCGCTTCGAGCGCGATGGTTGGCTGAGCAGTTATCTGCAGCCCTCGGCCTCGGGTCCGGCCCGGAAGTACTACGCACTCACCCCAGCGGGCGCACAGGCCCGCCGTGAGGCTGCACAAAAGTGGCGGCAAGTTGCTGCCGTGGCCGAGCGGGGCCTGTCCACTGCCGGCGGGGAAATCAAGCGCAACGACGAGCGGAGCAACTCATGAACGTCACGGACACGAACGCCGGGGACATGAACCAGCCACCACAGGGCAGCGGGACAACGCCGGTCCGGCGGCCAAAAATCCGATGGCGGGATGCCCTTGCCAGGGAACGGTATTTATTCGCAGTGGACCTCCATCTCGATGGCAGGGTCCCGGCGCGTGTGCGCAAGCGGATCCTGGCCGATCTACGCCACAGCATTGAGGTGGATGCCGAAGGTGCACAGTTGCAGGACGTCCTGGCCGGGCTGGGCAAACCATGTGAATTGGCAGCCAACTACGCCGAAGGTGCTGATCAATCGCGGCCGCTGTGGACGGCGGGGGTGGTGGCAGCCCTCTGCCTGCTGCTGGTCTACTGGTTTTTCCTCTTCGCCTTCACCATGGGGATGCTGGCTGTGACCATGCAGGCCGGCGGGGAATTTCACGCCCGGTTCTTTTTCCTCAACGTCATGGCATTTTCCCAAGACGACGGCGTAGGCATTGGCTGGAGTGGAAATGCCGCACTGTGGTTCCCCCTGCTCCTTGCCGCCATTGCCTTCATTCCCGCGAGCAGGGCCTGGCGGGTGTTCGGCCGCAGGCGCTGATTCGGCAAAGCTTTGTTCCCCCAAGCGGCGCGGCCGGGCTGCGGGCGGATCTTGAGCAGGCAGGGAGCCGCGCCGGCGTTGCCTGAGGTCCGAAACGGCGGGTCCATTTTCCGCAGTGGATCCACCATCCTGCGGCAGCGGGCCCAATATTTTGTGCCGGCACCGTCAGGCGCCCTGAAAAATAATCTCCCCAGCGGGTCAGCCGCGGCCGGCTCATCGGGCCTGCTGCAGGCTAATAATTTTTCGCCGCCTGGTTTCGGCAGCGGATTCCCAGAAAACATCGCTAGGCTGTTCCCGGCTCTCCACGCCCGTGAACCCGACTAGCCAAGGACTGCATTCAGCCCATGACGCCGCGCATCTTCTACCGCTCCATCGCCATTGCCGAGGCCATCACCTGGACCATGCTCATTGCCGGGATGATCCTCAAGTACGCAGTGAAGGTGGGGGACTGGCCCGTCACCGTGGGCGGCTTTGCCCACGGGCTGGTGTTCATTGCCTACGTCACCACGGCGGTTCTCGTGGGGTTGAATCAGCGCTGGCGCATCCGGTTGATTGTGGGGGCGGCACTGACCGCTTTCATTCCATATCTGACCATTCCCTTTGACAGGTGGCTGGAGCGCAATGACAAGCTCAACGGCGGATGGCGCACCACCGCCACCGGCCATCCCCGCGACGGGCACTGGGTGAACGTGGTGCTGCGTTGGATGCTCAACCGGCCCGTGCTGCTGGGGATTGCGTTTGTGGTCTTTGTGGGCGGCACCATGGCCACCATGATGTTCATGGGCCCTCCCGGAGGCCGCGCCTAAAGCCGTCAAGGCGCCCCTGCGGATATGCCGCAGCAGACATCGCCACGCTGAAGATTCAGCTTGTCCTCCCCGGTTTCGGACCGCCATGCCAGGCAAGGTTGATGGCGGTTGTGCCGTCGGCCCGGCCACGAAGCATGCGGGCTGCCAGGACCGGCAGCTTCGGCTCAGGCCCCTGGCTGGACCACGTGCCGCAGCGGCCCCCGGCCAAAATCGGTGTCCACCAGCGAACCGGTCTTTGCGGAAACCAGTTTGAGGAATTTATTCCTTTTCCCTTATGATCAGGTGCAAGCGCCGCCTGATGGCGGAGTATGCACGTCTTGGTCTCACTGGTGCTTGACACCACTTCTCAAGGGAAAGTGCATTTGGATACATTGGAGTATCGCCTGCGTCGTTCATGGCAGTGCACACGCCTTTCCACCCGGGTCCTGGTCATCAGCATGGTGGCTCTGGCATTGTTGACCGTCCCTGCGGCCGCCGGGTTTTTCAGGGCGGAAGCGGCTGGGAAGTCGGGGGAGTGGACAGTCCTGGAAGCCGGCGCCGCTCCTGCAAGCAACCCCTTGGCGGGGTTTGTTCCCTATGCAGGCAGTTACGAAGGCCTGCCCCATTCCATGGAATGGTTTTATTTTCCTGTCAATTCGGTGCTCGTAGCTCCACAAAGCTATGACTGGTCAAGTTTTGAAGCACAGCTCAATGAGATAGCCGGCCGCGGCCATCAGGCAGTTTTCAGGTTTTATTTGGACTATCCCGGCAAAGCCTCCGGCATTCCCCAACATCTTTTGGCTGCCGGACTGGACACCCATCATTATCCGGATTATGACAACCATGGACTGAGTCTCTCCCCGGACTACGAGGACCCCAGGCTGTTGGACGCTTTGGATGGCTTCATAGCGGCGCTCGGGGCCCGGTACGACGGTGATCCACGGATCGGCTTTGTCCAAATGGGCCTGTTGGGGTTTTGGGGCGAATGGCACAGCTACCCTTATGACGGGTGGGCGGCCCCGGAAAACTGGGGTGCCTCGGCAACCACCCAGCAGCGGATTTTGCTGGCCTATGACCAGGCCTTCGCCAAGACCAAGCTGCAGGTAAGGTACCCCGATGCGGCGAACAAGGATCTAAACGTTGGTTACCACGACGACTCCTTCGCCGTAGGCACCCTGCCGGGCCCCGGGTGGCACTTTATGGACAAGCTGGCACAGACCGGCGCGGCCGACAAGTGGCTGAAGGAACCGGTCGGGGGCGAATTGCGTCCAGAGATACAGCACTGCATCTTCGACACACCCCAACGGTGCCCCCTCATCGAAGAAAGTGCCCACAACGACTTTGCAGGCAGCGCCCACGCAACACACGCGTCCTGGATCCTTAATCAACATGCTTTCAACCCCGGATATGCGGGACAGGCGCTGGCCAACGCCACCGCCGCGTCCCAAGCGTTGGGATACCGTTTCCAGGCCACACGGTTCGTCGTCTCAGACGGAGGCCTCGGCGGGCAGGGCACGCTGAGCTTGGCTGTCAGCAATACCGGAGTTGCACCTTTTTACTATGACTGGCCTGTGGAGGTTGCCGCCGCCAAGGCCGGAAACATTGTCCGGGTTTGGAAAACCGGATGGCGGATTTCGGAACTGAAGACGGACATGTCGATCCAGTGGGACACTCCTCTTGACGGCGCCGGGCTCACCGCCGGTGACTACACTTTGCTGGTGCGGATTGTCAATCCACTGGACAACGGCGTGCCCGTGAAATTCGCCAACGCCTCCCAAGACCAGACCCAGGCCGGGTGGCTTACCCTTGGCAGCCGGTATCTGGCGGGACGCTGAAGGTGCGCCAGGGTGACTGCCGGGACAGCGCCGGAAACGCGCCAACGGGTTTCTTGGCCCGTCCTTGATAGATCACGCCGTGCTGTGGCACCAGCACCACTGATGAGGGGGCGGGGTTGCCTGCTGCATCGTACAGCCCTGAAGGGACCTTGATTCTCCGCCTGCGGCGGCCGTCATCGTTGAAGTTCACAGCAGCCCAACCCTCACTGAACTCCCGGGACCAGACGTGGCCGCGGCCCTGGGGTTGTTCCACGGGGCCGCCCAGATCCCAATCAAGTTCCGGAATGTGTTGGGTGCGGCTGTAGTCGTCATGGGCTGTGGCCGTGAAGGAACCCCGCCCTGAGCTGAAAATCCAGAAGGCGGCCAGCCCGTATTTGAAATTGGGGTGCTGATCGCTGCCATCCGTGGGAACACGCAATATTGACAAGCCGGGACCGTTTGCCTGTGGCAGCTGCGCCTCGGCCGTACGGGGATCGAAAAGGTTCGACGGGCCATAGCCGAGCCATACTTCCTCAAATCCGCCGCCGTACGCCGCATGGGAGGCCCATCGACCCGGAATTCGCCGCGATTCGGCAATGTTGGGGACAAGGATCTTATTGATCTTGTTCAGGGATTGGCCGGCAGCATGCACCAGCAGGTCCAGCCCTTCCCGCAGATCCGCCATTGAAGCGGCACCTTGGATGGGCAGGTCCAGCTGGTAGTAGTCCTCAAAAACGTCATTGTCCGCCATGACACCATCGAAGGGGGAGTCAGCCAGCTCGGCTGTGACATTTTCAACCCAGCGCTTCCGGTACTGGACATCACGGACGTTCATTTGCCAATGGCCAGGGTACCCGCTCCACTGGATGCGGGTATTGTCCAGCCGCTTGGCGAACCAGCTTCCCCCCTCGTCCAGGGCTTCCTGGTGTGTCACTCCGGAGGTGTACACCGGGCCGGGCTCGTAGTCCCGGGTTGAGGACAAGCACTTGTAGCAAAGCATCGTCATGTCCGGACGGAGCCGCTTCAACTCCGTTGCCGCCTCCAGTTCCCAGGGCTGCAAAATGGCGGCCCGGTAGTGGCTGGCCGCGAATGTCAGCTGTTCGGTGCTGATGGGATCCCCGTAGCGGATCCAGGCCCCCACACCACTCACAGCTTGACCGTTTGCAAGATTTCCGTCGGCAGCATGAAACTGTCCTGGGCATCGGGAAGGTTGCCCACCGCACGGTAAATCTGGTTGTACGAGGACATCACCTCATGCATTTGGAACAGTTCCTGCAACCGCAGGCGGGCGTTGGCGGCGTAGTCGGCGTATGCGTCAACATTTCCCAGCACTGCCTGGATGCCGTCGGCCATTTCCACAATGTCCCCGGGCGTCACCGTTTCCCCGCACGGACCAATGGTGCGTCCATCGGGGGTGATGAGGTCATCGGCGATTTGTTGGGCCACACCTCCGACGTCGGATCCAACAGTGGGGATGCCGGCGGCCATGGCTTCCAGGATGACGATGGGCTGGCCTTCGTTGTAGCTTGGCAGCACCAGCAGATCGAACTGGTCAAGCATTTCGCGCACATTGACCGTGCCATGGATGGTGACCTGGTCATGCAGCCCCAGGGCTTCAATTTTAGCCAGGCAGGCTTCGTAGTATTCGGGAACATGCTCGGTGGGACCCAGAACGTCAAGATGCAGGTTTGGGTAGCCGCGGTCCCGCAAAATGTGCATGCTGGAGAGCAAATCCAGCAGCCCCTTGATGGGGACCACCCGGGCAATGTAGACAAGACGCCAGGTGTGGCTGGAACTGTCGCCCTTTATTTTTTCCAGTACCTGCTGGCGGGCACGGAACTTGTCATCGAATTCCGCGATCACCATGCCGTTGGGAACCACAACGGACTTATCGATGTCGGCGCCCAGGCGGGCCGCTTCGGTGATGGCGCTGGGGTAGAGGTAGGTGATCAATTGGGCGCTGGGATAGCAGAAGCGTCCCATTTCCGTCCACCAGGCCATCCAGGCGCGCTGCTCAGCTGTCACATCAAAGCTGCGGTAGTCGTCTTCGGTGATGGACAGGGCCATGTTGCGGTCCAACAAGGTGTTGATGGTGTCGCGGACATAGAGGTTGTGCTCGGTCAGCAGGAAGGACGTGTCATGGTCCCGTGCGGCGGCCGCGCCCAGCAGCGAAGCGTAACCGGTGGTGTGGGCGTGGTAGACGCTGGCCCGGGGCATGGTTTCGCCGAGTACGGCAAAGGCCAGGGAGAAGAAGTTGCGCAGTGTCCAGAATGAGTCTGACAAGGATAAATTCAGTTGCGGCATGCGCTCCTGAAGCGTGCCCATGAACTCCCTGGAACCCAACAGGGCCCACAGCGGGTATTGCCGGGTGCGCTCATTCAGGCCCTCGTCGATGAGTTGCCACAAACCGTCCACCTCGCCGGATTCGGACAAAGCGTAGAGAGCGTCAAAGAGGCGGTGGGAAAGTGCCTCGCGCTGCGCCGACGTCATGTCCAGATCCTGGGCGGATACGGAGAGAAAATCCTGCCGGTGTTCTTCCATGCTGAGGTACACGGTCCGGACCCACTGCACATTGGACGGCATCCCGTACAGGTCCGTCTGCGGGGATTCCGAATCCCACGTGATGTGGATGATTCCATAGCTCAAGTCGGGGTTGTGGGTGACGATGTCATGGACCACGGCCGAGACCCCGCCTTTAAGGTACGGATACGTGGATTCCATGACAATGGCAACATCCACGTCCGCATAGACAGGCTGAGGCGCCTTCTCCTGCACGGCAGCGGTTTCACGCAGCCTGGCCTTCTGCGGCGTCTTCCGGTTTCTGGCGATCGAGTACATGTTTTCCCCTTGGACATACTGGATATTCGGGCGTGCAGGTCAATGATGTGGCGGGTGTCCGCCGATGGTTTGCTTGCGCCGCCTACCAGGCGGTGGCGTGGCGCCAGAAGAGTGTGTATTCAGGCTGGCGCCAGTGGTGCTTGTAGAACATCCAGGCGATGCCGATCAGGGCAATGTCCACCGCGCCCAGGAGAAGATAACTTCCCACCGCCCCGCTGAACGGGCCCACCAGGCCGCCGCTGAAAAAGGCCAGGAAACACACGGCCAGATGCACGGCCCCAATGATTTGTGGTGTGAGTTTCTCGCCAATGAAGTCCAATTCGTAACTCAAAAGCGTCAAAACCATAAAGCCCCACGACGCCATGGCTGCCGCCACCGCCAAGAGGATGTGCACGGGAGCCACACCCGCCATGGCGAGGGACACTGAAAGTGTCAGCAGGGCAGCAATGGAGGCGGTGAGCACCACAGACCTTTCCACCACGCGGGTCAGCCGGCGGGAGCTGCCTTTAAGGGCGGATATGGGTGCTTCGGCAATGTCCCGGTGCAGGCCGTGCAGGGCTTTGTCGATGCCCGGAGCCAGGTGGACAAAGTAATAGTTGTAGGCAATGACGGCCGGCAGCATGGCGGCGAAGACCGCCACGACCTGGAAATTGCCGCCGGTGACGAGGAACAAGGCGAACTTGTCCGACCACAAAACTGCGCCCATGAGGAGCCCGCGGACCAGATCGCGGGCAAACACGCCCATGCCCAGACGTCGGGCAAAGGACAGGTGGCGAAGGCCGGAACCCACGGTCAAAAGTTGGGTCGCCGTGCCCACCAGCGGCGGCAGCCACCACACGGTGGGGGCAATGAATAGTGCCGCAGCGTAACCCGTCCACGCAATGGCCCACAATCCCCGGCGGTTGGCAACGTTGGCAAGCACCAGGGATTGCACGAAGAGCAGGTGCAGTCCACAAAGGACCGCATAGTCAAGCATCACCTTCACCGACCACCCTGTTGCCAGCCACATGGGCACAGCGAACACGGCAATCAAGGGCAGGGATTGGACAAAGATCATTGGCCAGGACTGGCAGAACCTTCGGGTGATCTGCACAAAATCACGTTCGGCCATGAGATCACCAAGAACCCGGTAAATGGGCAGGCATGCAGCCTGGGCCATCCACGGCACAGTAATGGAAGAGGCCAGGACAATCATGGCCAAGGGCACCCCGTCAATGTTCCGGGCAGCCATGGCGGGACTCACCAGGGGATACACAACGTTCAACAGGATGACGGGTGAGAGATACAGCAGGAGGGCGGACCCCATCCGTTCCGTTGACGGACTCTCCGTGGCCGGCCGCGGTCCGCTGATGCCGGGCTTGAAGATCAGCGCCAACGCCAAAAGCAGCGGCAGCACAGCGGCAGCGAGGATTGGCAGCGTGGTGCCTTCGGGCAAAAATTGAAGGGCCACCGGAACCAGTGCCGATAACACCAGCCCCAAGACAATCAACGCGGACATTTGTCGGGTGTACGAGTCCTGCATCAGGAACTTCACAAGAAGTCGTTCCTTCCTCTAAGGCAATGGTGTGGGCTGGGATATCAACGCCGCTTTGCTCTCAGCTTCTTGGGTTGAGATGCGCCAGACGTGGCTCGTGCAGTAAAAAAGGCAAGCCTCAGGAAGGCCTGTTTGGTTGAAGCTGCCGGCGGCGCGGCGCGCTTCCGCGCCGGTTTGAGGGCCGTTTCCCGTACAGTCGCCAGACATTGCCAGGCGGGAGGCCCGCCAGGCTCGGCAGGGGCAAAAGCATAGGCCCAAGCCCTTGGAAGGGAGATTCCAGCCCCAGCGGGCCGCCGGCGGGAAATTATCCGGCACCTCCCGTAGCAGGGTGGAACACACGGTGTCTTCCACCCTTGAAGCTAACCATCCCCATCTGAAGGTTCTCTTCCCGTAGCATCAAGAATTCCTCAGATTTCCCGAACGGCTCAAGAACGCCTGAAGGTTTCCTCTGGATTGGCTGCAGGGCCAGCTTGCCCGCTGCGTTTGGCGGTTTCGCCCGGGGATGCCTTTGAGTGCCGGAGGCCAGGGTTTTTCCGTTTCGCAGGCACGGCAGAAGTGCGCTGCACCGGGCCCGGCGGAGAAGCCGGCTGCGCAGCGGCCCGGGGCCCTTGGCGTGCCGGCCGGCCAGCTTAGGGCGCGTCTGAAACGGGCCGGCTCGACCCGGCAGGCGGTGCCTCCCTGTCCCGGACAGCAGCAGAATGTGCCCGGGGGCAACGGCCTGCCCTTGGGGGCGCCCGGGGCATGATGGTCAAGTCATTTCGTCAAGACCACAAGCAGCACACCGCCGACTATGTGGCCCCAGCACCTGCACCGCGGGGCCGGAGGGGGTCCGCCCCGGCCGGGCAGCGCAGGCACTGGACCTGCCGGAAAAAATTCCGGCAGATCCAGGCGGAAGGTTGTCTTGAGGAATCCGTCAGCTCAGGAGCCTTTTAAATTCCGCCGCTCACACGCCTTCCGGCGGCTGCGGCGGGGTCCAGACCCAGTCACGGATTTCCGGCAGATCCTCAAGGTGCTCACGGATGTGGCTTTCATGCTTGGCGAGCATCCCGTGACAGTGTTCGGCCAGTTCGCGGGCTCCGGCAAAGTCACCGCTGACGCGGTCCAGGGCATTCAGGGCCAGGTGGTAGCGGCTCATCCCATTGACCGCCACCATGTCGAACGGCGTGGTGGTGGTGCCCTGCTGGCTGTAGCCCCGGACGTGGAAGCGGCCTGGATGGGGGCGGCCGTGAAGCAGCTGGTGGAAGGCGCGGGCATAGCCGTGCCAGGCCACGATTACTTCGCCGTCCGTGGTGAACAGCTCCGCAAAGGCCTTCTCGGACAATCCATGGGGGTGGGCGTCCCCGGGCGCCAGCACCATCAGGTCCACCACGTTGACTACGCGCACCGTCAGGTCCGGGACCCAGCTTTGGAGCAGCCAGGACGCGGCCAGGATTTCCTCGGTGGGCACATCGCCCGCGCTCGCCAGAATGATGTCGGGCGCGGCTTTTCCGCCGTCGTCCCCGGCCGGGGCTTCGTTTCCTGCCCAGTGCCAGATCGAGGCTCCGGCCGCTGCGTGCTTCCGGGCGTCGTCGATGTTCAGGTACTGCGGGTGGTTTTGCTTGTCCACCACCACCAGGTTCACGTAGTCCTCGCTGCGCAAAACATGGTCGGACACCGCCAGCAGGGTGTTGGCATCCGGCGGCAGGTACACGCGGACCACTGAACTGGCCAGGGACAACACCGTGTCAATGAGGCCCGGGCCCTGGTGGCTGAAGCCGTTGTGGTCGTTGCGCCAGCAGGTGGAGGTGAGCAGGATGTTCAGGCTGGGGACGGGGTTGCGCCACTCCAGTTCGCGGGCATGCTGGAGCCACTTGGCATGCTGGACCGTCATGGAGGCGCTGATCATGGCAAAGGCCTCGTAGGTGGCGAAGAAGCCATGCCGGCCCGTCAGCAGGTAGCCCTCAAGCCAGCCCTGGCAGAGGTGTTCGGAGAGCACCTCCATGACCCGGCCGTCGGGGGAGAGGTGGTCGTCGCCGTCGTGCGCGGTCCCCATGAAGCACCTGTCCGTGGCCTCAAAGACGGAACCCAGGCGGTTGCTGTTGGTTTCATCGGGGCTGAACAGCCGGAAGCGGGGATCGTCCTGCGTGTCCAGGTAAATGTCGCGGAGCATTTCGCCCAGGACCTTGGTGGTCTCATGCTTGGTGGCGCCGGGGGCGGGCACGTCCAGGGCGTAGTTTTCCAGCGGGCGCAAGGTCAGCGGTACAGGATTGGCCCCGCCATTGGCCGCCGGGTTGGCACCCATGCGCAATTGGCCCTCGGGGGCCAGGGCGGCCAGCTCCGGGAGCAGCCGGCCCGTGGCGTCAAAAAGGGTTTCAGGCGCATAGGAGCGCATCCACGCCTCCAACTGGGCCAGATGTTCCGGATTTTCGCGGACCCCGGACAACGGCACCTGGTGCGAACGGAAGGTGCCCTCCACCTTCTCGCCGTCCACCACGGCCGGACCCGTCAATCCCTTGGGCGTGCGTAGAATGATGGCCGGCCACGGCGCGGGGCCGTCCACGCCATGCTCGCGGGCCTGCTGCTGGATGCTGACAATCTTGGCATGCGCGTCATCGAGGGCTGCGGCCAGCTGCGGGTGCAGCAGCTCCGGGTCGCTGCCGGAGACAACGACGGGATCCCAGCCATGTGCCCGCAGCAGCGCCTCAATCTGTTCGTCGGACTGGCGTCCCAGGACCGTGGGGCCGGAGATCTTGTGGCCGTTGAGGTGCAGGATGGGCAGCACGGCACCGTCCCGGGCCGGGTTGATGAACGCCGGTGCCTTCCATGAGCCTTCCAGCGGTCCGGTCTCCGCCTCGCCGTCGCCCACCACGCAGGCCACAATGAGTTCGGGGTTGTCCAGGACGGCACCGGTGGCATGGGCCAGCGAATAGCCCAGCTCCCCGCCCTCGTGGATGGAACCGGGCGTGGGCGGACCCACGTGGCTGGGAATGCCGCCGGGGGTGGAGAACTGCCGCACCAGCTCCCGCAGCCCGTCGTGGTTTTGGTCCACGCGGGGGTAGACCTCCGAATACGTCCCCTCCAGGTACAGGTTGGCAATGACTGCGGGACCGCCGTGTCCGGGGCCGGCCAGGAACAGGACCTTCGCGCCCGTATTGCGGATGAGCCGGTTCAGGTGCACGTAGACCAGGGAGAGGCCGGGGCCGGTTCCCCAGTGGCCCAGCAGGCGGGGCTTAATGTGTTCGGCCTTCAAGGGATCCTGCAGCAGGGCATTTTCCTGCAGGTAGATCTGCGCCACAGTCAAATAGTTGGCGGCGTCCCAGTAGCGGTTGAGGAGCGTGAAGTCCTGCGTGTCCGCTGTTGAATCCTGGTGATTTGGCTGTTCGGGATCGGGCTGGCTGTTCTGGTTGTTCAAAACGTTCTCCGGTTCCTGACGGGGTGGATCCGAGCCAAGCAATCGGCCGAATCCAGGGAAGGCCACTTTTGCCAGCTTAGGGGGTTGGTTGCCCGGGCTCAATGTTGGGCGGGTTTCCCGGGCGCAGGAACAAACGTGCCGTGTCCTGCCGATAGGCTGGGGGAGCGGGGGACGTGCACGGCCCCTGCCGGTGCGCCCATGGACCCTGTGGCCCCGGAACACTTCGATGTTTGGAGCCAGGATGGTGGGAAAGGCAGGGAGCCAATTGTCTGATGGCAGTGTGGCCGCTTCCCCCCAACGCACGCCCGCGCTCGCACGGCAGTTGAACGACCGTGCCGCCCTTGACCTGCTGGCCCTGCGCGGGCCATTGAGCCGGACCGAGCTGCGCGAGCAGCTGGGGATCTCCCAGCCCACGGTGGTTGAGCTGGTGAAGCGGCTGGAAAGCGCCGGCCACGTCCAGGCCGTGGGGGAGGAGCGCCAGTCACGGCTTGGACCCAAGGCCACCCTGTACGGACTTGTCCGCGGCGTGAATTTTGTGGTGGGTGCCAACGTCCGTGACAACCGGGTCTGCGCAGTCGTGGGGGATTTGATGGGCGGGCCGGCCCTGCAGCTTGTTGACCGGCCCTGCGACGGCACTCCGCTGCCGGAGCAGGTGGCGGAGGTGGTTTTTTCGGTGTTGTCCCAAGCCGGTGTGCCTGCACGTTCGGTCCAGCGCACTGTGCTGGGCGTTCCCGGCGTTGTCACCGCGGCCACCGGCGACCTGGGCTTTTCCTGGGATTTGCCGCACCTGCAGGGCCGTTTTCTGGCACCCCTGCAGGAGCTTCTTTCCGCCCCCGTGCAGTTGTTCAATGGCGTACAGCTTGCGGCATTTGCCGAATCGGCTTCCCCCGGGCGCCACGTCCCCGCCACGTTTGCCCTGCTCTGGATGGGAACGGGTGTGGGGGCGTGCCTTATGGTGGACGGCAAGCCGCTGAAGGGTGCGTCGGGGGCCGCGGGCCAGATCGGGTACACGCCCGTTCCCGGCTCGCCGGTGCCGTCGGTCCGCCCGCAGCCGGGCGGCTTCGAAGGCGATCTGCAGGCCTCCATTGGGGAACAGGGCCTGCGCGCGCTGGCCCAGGACATGGGATTGGCCGGCCACAGTCCAAGCTCCCTGCTCGAGTTGGCCGCGCAGGCGTCCGGAGCCGCCGAGCAGCAATATGCCGACGAGGTGGCGCGCCGGATCGCCGTCGCCTGCGCCTCCATTGCCTCCGTGGTGGATCCGGGGCTTTTCATCCTGCAGGGGCCGACGGCGCTTGGCGGCGGGGACGATTTGGCCGCCAGGGTGGGGCGCGCATTTGCCACCATGTCGCCCTTTGACGCCACCGTGGTGGCTGGCCAGGCGCACGAACTAATTGAGCTGGAAGGGGCTTTGGAACTGGGGCGTTCCCTGGCCCGCGAGGACCTGTGGGGCGGAGCGGTGGCCGAACCGAACCTGCCCCGGAGGCCGTAAGGCGGCTTTGCCTGGAGGCCAAGGTGCCGGGCCGGCGGACCAGGGAAAGGTCCACCGGCCCGGCCGGTCATGCTGCTTGGTGAATGGCCATTCTTAAAGGCCGGGGCCGTTGTACGCGCCCAGATGCGGCAGCGCGGAGGCACTGACGGCGTTGCTGTAGTAATCCTTGCCCCCGTTGGCGGGGATCAGCACCCCGCTGGACAACGCCGGCGAGCCCGCGCGCAGCCGGTAGCCCTGGGCCGCCCACGAGGAGTCGGTCCCTGGCGCGAACAGGTTTGGCTCGCCAATAAGCTTTGCCCCGCCAGCGGGTTCGGTGGCCGGGTGGTTTCCTGCAAACAAGTTGCGGTTGTAGGAGACGCCCAGGTTCGCGTAGCCGCCGGAGCCCCTGTTCACCAGGATGTTGTTGGTCAGAACATTGTTGGAGGGGGTGCGGCCCTGGTCAACAAAGCTGTTCATCATGGCACCGCTGGAGCCGCTGCGGCCAAAGACGGTGTTGTTGTAAATCTGCAGGCCGGACGCCCCGTAGAACGCAAAGCCCGACCAGTCGTTCTGGCTGATGTTGTAGCGCACAATGGCCGTGGATTGGAAGAACGACTGGAAGAAGCCCTTTTGGCTGTCCTGCGAGTAGTTGTACTGGAATATGGCGTTGGTGTTCTGCCAGTCGCAGTTGTAGCTGAAGCCGTCGCTGGTGATGGTGGTCTGGTTCCACACGCCGTTGTTTTGGATGGTGACGTTGTTTGAGTAGACGGGCCAGATTCCCGCGCAGGCGATGGAGCGCTTGCCGCTGTCCCTGACCGTGCAGCCTTCCACCAGGGCGCCGTTGACATTGGCAATGACAATGCCGTTGCCGCCGGCATTGACCACATCCACGTAGCGGAAGGTGTAGTTGGTGCCGCGCGCCGTCTGGGTGGTTGCCGTGGTCCGGATGCCGTGGTCGTCCACATTGGTGATCTTGACGTCCTGGACCAAGAGGTTGTTCACCACGGATTCGCCCGGGCTGGTGACGCTGATTCCGCCGCACGCAGCTGCAGGGTAATCGCCCTGGCCGGTGTAGGAGGACCCCGTGATGTCGTGGATGCTCAGGTCCCGGAGGGTGATGTTGTTCAGCCCGTTGGCAGGTGTGGTGATGAGGATGCCGCTGCGGTAGCCGCCGGTGGAGGCCGTATTGGTGATCTCCAAACCGGTAATGGTGAGGTTGTTGCTGTTGGTGATGTGGACCGTTGCAGGCAGCGCTCCGGCGCCCTGCAGGATGGGCCGGGGACCCGAGCCGTACCGGCCAAAGACCAGGCGGGAGACGTCGGAGCCGGAGCCGCGCGGCGTCAGGACACCCGTGAACGTGTCCCCGGAGCGGAACAGGATCTGGTCCCCGGCGCCGAAGGTCATGGAATTGACCTTGGCCAGGGAACGCCAGGCGGTGGACTGGGAGGTGCCGTTGGCCGAATCGTTGCCCGTGGCTGCCACGTAGTAGGTGGTGTTGGCGGCCGACGCCGGTGCCGAGGACAGGGCCATCAAGCCACCGGCGGCCACCAGGGCCGCCCCGGCCCGCATGATGTCACGGCGGCTGGTGCCGGGGTGGGGGAAGGCTGGATGTGTCATGGATGCTCCTTCGCATCGCGGAGGGCATGCAGTGTGGGAACCACAGTGGGGCCATCCGGGGGGTCACGAACGATTTCCTCGCTCTTGTAGGAACCCTACTAGTTAGCTTTTGGCGCGTACAGGGGTTGGATTGGACCTGGGCTTTTTTTGGCCAAAAAGACGATGGGGCAGGGCAAAGCGCCTCGCGGTGCTTGCTGGTGAAAGGGGGGCGCAGGAAAATGGTGTGGGCCGCGTCACGGCGCATCGTTCCGCTTCCTGTGTCTCTTGATGCGGGGGTGCCGGGATGGGGCTCGAACGGGTACCGGTGGGCAAGAGCGGGCTGTCCATTTGGATGGGGCTCCACCCGGCGCCCTTTGCACGCAGGCCAGGTGTCAGGCCGCGATCCGGACCGCCTCGACCACGTCGCCAGCGTAAATTTCATGCACGGTGGCCTGCCAGTAGTCCGTGGCCTGGAAGTGCTTGCGGTCGAATATGCACTCCCATGACCCCTCCATCTCTTCACGCAGTTCCTTTGGCCATTGGTGGACTGGGGCATCGGCAGCGCCGGCGGTTTGAAGGCGGTCGTTGAAATCGTCGTCAAGGTGGCTCCACCGCCTATGGCGCTCATCATCTGACTCACCCGGCAGCCTCGGAACGGCAACATAACAGTTGAGCGCGGAATACCAGCTGGAGTCATGTGAGAGCAGCACCCGTTCGCGGGGTATCCGGCACGTCAGCAGGACTTGGCCGCGGCCGTACCGGCAGTGGGTGACCAGATCGCGCCTGCGGATCTTTGCCCACAACCACAGTGCTGAGTTGCCGGATGTGGGCAGCCGTGCAGCCATCATTCTGTTCATCCAGTCATAGGCATCCGGAAACCAAGGGTCGGCCAACTCCGGCTTTTGCCGCAGCATGCCAGAAGTCAACAGTTCCTCGAAGGCGGCATTCGTCTGGACGGTGTGCAGCAGAAGGACATCTGCGTCGAGGTCATAGCCGATCCTTCCGGGAGGAACAGCCTTGTCCGGTGGGGCGGATCGAATGGGAAAAGAAGCCATGCAGAAATTCTGCCCCAGGACTCTGACAAGACGTCAATGTCAGTGGGCCTGCGTAAGGTCCCCACCATGGGCAGCTACGAAGACAACTCGGAATTTTTTCAAAAACTCTATGCAGAAATGCAAGCGGAAGAGGACATGAAGGGGCGGGCGGAGGAGCTGAAACGACGGTGCCCCTCCAGCGGTGAGAAAGTGGGCATAATGCTTGAGAGCCTTGTTTCGAACGACTGGTACATCAAGTGCCCGGCTTGTGGGATGCAATGGGCAGGGGGCAGCATCGTGCTGAGTGAGCACAATAAACCGGGGTACCGCTAGATTTTCCTGCATGGGGAGCGGATGCGTGATGGCCCCGCGCACTATATTCGCGGTCTCCCCGCCCAGCGTGCCGCCTTCAGCGCCAGGTGCAGCTCCAGCCTGACGCGTCCCGCCAGGGGATCGGCGCCAATGATTTTGCGGACCCGGGCCAGCCGGTTGTAGACGGTCGACCGGTGCAGATGCAGCGCACCGGCAATCCTGGCCACGGCGCCGTCGTTGTCATACAGCAGCTCAAGCACCGGCAGGAGCTCGGAGGCGCCGCCACTGTCCCGCAGCAGCCGGTAGTACACGCTGTCCTCGGGATTGGCGGCCCCGCCGGCCAGCACCTCGTACACACCGGCGCCGCGCACATCCAAAATGGTGCCCAGCGCCGGGTCCACGGTGGCGGCCTGGGCGGCAATTTTCGACTCCCGCAGGGCCATGGGCAGTCCCCGCATGGAGGCGAAGGACTCGCTGATCCCCATCACCACGTTCGACGCCGGTGCGCCCGTCCGCTTGGCCAGCTCCGCCGTGTAGCGCTCAAGGACGGCCGCGTGTCCGGACCTGCCCGGGGTTGCCTGAAAAAGCATGACGGCGTGGGTGCCCAAAGCCGCCGTGAACAAGGCCCCTGCAATGCCGACCGTGGCTTGCAGCCCAGCGCTGCGGTGCACCAGTGCCGCGGCCAGGGGGTCATAGGGCACGGGGCCCGGGCCGGAACCGGATTGCTCCACATCAGTCAGGGCATGGACGGTGGCAAGCTGCCAGGGGCCGCGTTGGCGGATCTCCGGCCATTCGGACACCACCTCAATCAAGTGCCTGTCGCCCTCGGCGGCGTTGAGGAACTGCTGTTCCCTGGCACGGCGCTGGCTGGATTCGGCGGTGTTGGAATCCAGCAGCAGCGTGGCCAGCAGATCCAGCGAGTCCCGGACTTCCGGCAGCTGGGCAAGGATCGCCGTCGCGCTTTGCTCGGCCACATCCTGCTGGACCCACAGGTAGCCCACGCGGAAGCCGCGCACCAGCAGGGGCACGCAGATCCGGCCCAGCATGCCCAGCTCCGCATTGGCCGGCACCACCACCGGGCGCACGGCCGTGGCTATGCCGTGGGAGAGCTGCCAGCTGCTGACGTCCGCGGGCACCCGCTTGCTGAGCAGGAAGTTTACCCGCACCCTGTCCGCATGGGACTGGTTGGCGCTGTAGGCCAGCAGCAGCCCGTCCAGATCCTCCAGTGAGAGCCCCCGGCCCAGTTCGACGGCGAGCCGTTCCACCAGGTCTTCAATGTCCTGATTCCGCATCACCCAAGCGTAAACCGGCACCGCCGACAACAGCCGACATTTGCCCCAGGTGCATTCGACAAATGTCGCAGGGGCGTGAGACTAATCCTTGTATTGCCGCGGTTTCCACGGCGGCCCACGCCGGGCAACCATGAGCCACCTCACAAAGCGGTCCTAGTGTTGTAGCCATTGAAACCGCCCACCCTTGGCCCGCCAAGCAGCCAAGCACAGCAAAAGGATGCAGTCATGATCATTGGAGTCCCCAAGGAAATCAAGAACAACGAATTCCGGGTGGCCATGACGGCCTCCGGCGTCCACGAGTTCGTCCGCCAGGGCCATTCCGTGCTGATTGAACGCGGCGCCGGGGTGGGCTCAGGCATTGTGGACAGCGAATATGAGCAGGCCGGGGCGGAGCTTGTCACGGACGCGGCCGAGGTCTGGGGCCGGGCGGACATGGTCATGAAGGTCAAGGAACCCATCAGCGTTGAGTACGCACATTTCCGCAAGGGCCTGGTGCTGTTCACCTACCTGCACCTGGCCGCCGAACCGGAGTTGACCCGGGCGCTCATGGACGGCGGGGTCACCGCAATTGCCTATGAAACCGTGCAGGTGGGGCGAACGCTGCCGCTGCTGGCACCCATGTCCGAGGTGGCCGGACGCCTGTCGGTGCAGGTCGGCGCGGCATGCCTTACGGCCCCGGCCGGCGGCAAGGGGATTTTGCTGGGTGGTGTGCCGGGCGTGCGCCCCGCAAACGTCGTCATTCTGGGTGCGGGCGTGTCCGGCACGAACGCCGCGGCCATGGCCATTGGCAGCGGCGCGGACGTGACCATTTTGGACATCAACATTGCCCGTCTGCAGGAACTTGATGCCGTCTACCAGGGCCGGCTGAAGACCGTGGCCTCCAATGCCCTGGAAATCGAGCGCTCGCTGATGCAGGCGGACCTTGTCATTGGCTCGGTCCTGATTCCCGGCGCCAAGGCACCGAAGCTGGTCACCAATGAGCTGGTGGCCCGCATGAAGCCCGGATCGGTGCTGGTGGACATTGCCGTGGACCAGGGGGGCTGCTTTGAGGACACCCACCCCACCACGCATGCCGACCCCACCTTCAAGGTCCACAACTCGGTGTTCTACTGTGTGGCCAACATGCCGGGCGCCGTGCCCAACACCTCCACCTACGCCTTGACCAATGTGACGCTGCGCCACGCCGTGGCCTTGGCCAATCTGGGGGTGGCCGGCGCGCTGGAAGCGGATCCGGCCCTTGCCGCCGGGCTGAATGTGGCCGGCGGCCAAATCGCCCACCACTCCGTCTCCAACGCCCACGGCCTCCCGCTGGCCGACGACTGGCGCCAGCTCGTTTAGGACATTTCCTTAAGCGCGGCCGGGTGATGGGCTGATGGCTTCGGCCGTCCCGGTCACGGTAATGCCGCCGGAGACTGGAACATCCACGGTGAGCAGGCTGGGGCGGCCAATGTGCCGCCCCTGCCGCACCAGGATCCGGGCCGGAGGCGCCACCACCCCAAGATCACGGAGGTGGGCGCCCAGGGCAGCGGCCGCCGACCCCGTGGCAGGGTCCTCGGTGATGGCACCCACCGGAAAGAGGTTGCGGGCCTCCACCACCAGATGCCCGGACGCATCGTTCTCCTGGCGGCACACCACCGTCACGGTGCCGGACCAGCCCTGCTGGTCCATCAGGGCGCGGACCTTCGCCGGTGCGAAGGTGAAGGCATCAAACACCTCCTGGCTGCGAAGGGCAACCACGGGGTGCCAGTTCCCTGCAAAGGCCTCCCGCAGGGGCCAGCGGCCCTCCAGGTCGGCGACCTCCAGGCCCAACAGCTGAAGCAGGTGGCTTGCCACAGTGGGATCGAGCTCCCGGACTTCCGGTTCGACGCTGGTGAACGAGGCCAGCACGAACCCCTGCCCTCCTTCGCCAACGGCACCGGCACCACCACCGGCGCCGGAGCCATGCAAGGTGTCGATGACGTTGCGCCCCGCGGGGGTGTCCACCGTGAATGCCCCCACGCCACGGCGTTCAGCCAGCGCCACCGCCGTCGCAATGGTGGCATGGCCGCAGAACGGCACCTCCGCACCGGGCGAAAAGTAGCGCAGGCGCACATGGCGGGCGTCTCCGTCCACGGCGGGATCCACCACGAACGCCGTCTCGGCATAGCCCACACCCGCCGCGATGCCCTGCATCTGTGCCTCGGTCAGCGAAGTGGCAGCAAGCACGACGCCGGCCGGGTTGCCTCCGCCTGGACCGTCGGCAAAAACCGACAGGCGCAGCACCTCCGCCGGCAGCGCTGAAGTGGACTCAGAATTTACGGTTTTATTCATGATGCCATTGTGCCGTGTTGCAGTTACTTGATCAGCCCGTTGGCGCGGGCCTCGCGGAGCCAGTCCGGGAACTCATCCAGCATTTTTTCAAACAGTTCCGCGTCGCTGATGCTGTCCACGTCCCCGAGGGCGTGGTAGTTGGCGTTGTCGATGAACCGCTCCGCCAAGGTGTCCAGCTTTTCCAGGAAGACCATGGACTCCTTGCCAATGGACAGGAACTTCCAGAAGATCGGGGCCGTGGAGACTTCGGTCAACGCCTTCACGGCGGCAGGCTTGCTGTCCGGGCCGCCGTCGGTCAGGAACAGCACATAGACGGGAACCTCGGCAGGCCCCATCTGGGCAGGCTGCGCCTTGCGCAGGCCGAAGAGACCCTTTTTGGGCGGGGCCGGCGGCGCGAAGCCGAAGTGGTCCCGGACGGTAAGGAACGTGTCGGCGTAGTTGGTGGTGCCCATGCGCCGGCCCTTGGTGAGGCGGTCCACGGATCCCGCAAAGTCCTTCAGCCCAATTTCGCCCAAATGGGAGGCCTTGGCGTCAAAGACGAAGAAGTCAATGTCGCCGTCGTCGTCAAACTGCGTGGCGAGCGCCAGCACCTTCTCAACCAGGCGCTGCATGGAACCTGACTTGTACGCGTTGCGCATGGATCCGGAGAAGTCCAGGGCCACGGCAACCTTCGCCGTCTGGCCCCGGAGGCCCGAAACATCCACGGCCTCCGATGCGGTCTTGGCCAGTGAAAGCAGCCCGGGAGCCTGGGTGCCGATTTTGTCGAGGGAAAGCGGCATGGTGTGTCCTTCGCTTAGGTGGAATTGAATGCTGGCATTGAGCCTACCGGGGTGCTGTCAAGACCCCGCCAAGGCACATGTTTCCCCTACAACCGGGGATCCAGGGGTTCGGATTCCAAAGCCAGGACTCCGAAAACCATCTGGTGGACCTTCCACAACGGCGCCCCCTGGGCAGTCAGCCGCAAGGCTTCCAGGCCCAGGATGTACTCCTGCAGGGCACGGTTGCGCTTTTTGTCCGTGGCGCGCTGGCGCAGGCGTTCCACATTGCCTTCGGCCAAATAGTCCGGGCCGTACACCAGGCGCAGGTACTCCCGGCCACGCACCTTGATGCCGGGCTGCACCCAGCCACGCTTTGACCGGGTCAGGTTCTGCCACGGCTTGACCACCATGCCTTCGGAACCGGCGGCCGTGGCCTCCTCCCACCATTGAACGGCGGCCGCCACGTCCCCGTCCGCACCCAGATCCACGCGCAGACTGCGGGTTTTGGCGAACAACCCCGGCTCGGCCGTTGCCAGCCTGCCGCTGATGGCCAAATGCCATCCGTGGTCCCGGGTTTCAAAGCTTTGCCCTTCGGCTGCCAACACCTGAAAGGCGGCGAAGCGCAGATCCTCGCCGGAGCCCACATAGCGCCGGTAGGCATCCTGGAAGGCGCCGGCGTTTGCCTGCCGCAGCTGTGTGCGTGAAAGCAGCCCGGCGACGTCAACGCCATTGGTGGCCGTTTGCTCCAAGAGGCCGACGGCGGCGTTCGTCGCGGCCAGCGCGGAGGCACCCACCGACGCAAAGGTGTCTTTAATCAACGGTTCCGCCTTCAGCGACCACGGCATCAGTTCCCCGTCGAGCATGAGCCAGTCGGTGCCCAGCTCGTCCCACAATCCGGCCTGTTCCATGGCCGCGTGGGCCTGCGCCAACACCTGCCGCTCCTGCCCGGGTGCCAGGAACCCGCGTCCGGTGCGGGTGTGCAGGGCACCCAGCCACCCAGCGGGGGCGTCAAAGCGGGCGGGATCCCTGGACAACAGCATGACCGCGCGGGAACCCATATGCTTTTCCTCGCAGACCACCTGCGTGACGCCCTGCCGCCGGTAGTAGGCAAAGGCCTCGTCCGGGTGTTCCAGATACCCCGGCTGGGATGAGGATTCAGCCGGGGACATGGTGGGTGGCAGGTAGCGCAGCCACCGCGGATCAATGGCAAAGCGGCTCATGGATTCCAGCGCGCCGGCGGCCTGGGCCTCGTTGATCCGCACGGTCCCCAAGCCCTCGGACTTGAGGAAAAGCGGCCCGGTGACGTCCTCCATGGACAACACGTTGGGGCTGCGTTCAGGTTTCCGGGGGGCCTCCAGCGGCCTGCCCGGCTCGCAGTACTGTTCCAGTGACGGAACCTGGACCACCTCACGTTCGGGGTAGCGCATGGCGCTGAGCTCGCCGCCAAACACGCAGCCGGTATCCAGGCAGGCGGTGTTGTTGATCCAGGCCACCTCGGTGACGGGGGTGTGGCCGTAAAGCACGGCGGCATCCCCGCGGTAGTCATTGGCCCACGGGTAGCGCACAGGCAGGCCGTACTCATCCACTTCACCGCTGACCTGCCCGTAGAGGGCAAAGGCACGCACCCGTTTGGAGGCCCTGCCGTGGTAGCGCTCAATGAGGCCCGCATGGGCAACCACCAGCTTGCCGTCATCCAAAACCATGTGGGAGACCAGACCGTCGCAGAAATCGGCCACCTTGCGGCCAAAGCCATCTTCCTGCCCGGCCAGCTGGTCCAGGGTGGCATCCAGGCCGTGGGTCAACGCCACTGTGCGTCCACGCAGGGCACGCACCAGCTTTTCCTCGTGGTTGCCGGGCACACACAGGGCATTGCCGCTGGCGGCCATGCCCATGGCCAGCCGCAAAACTCCAGCGGAATCGGGCCCCCGGTCCACCAGGTCGCCCACAAAGATGACCCGCCGCCCTTCGCCATGCACTGCATCAGTGGGGCGGCCCTCGCCGTCGCGGGCCACTGCATAATCGAGTTTCCCCAACAGCAGCAGCAGTTCGTCGAGGCAGCCGTGGACATCCCCAACCACGTCAAACGGACCGTGCTGGTCGCGGAAGTCGTTGAGCAGCTTGTGCCGACGGATGGTTGCGGTGTCCACCTCCTCCTGCGAGGACAACACCTGGACGCGCAAAAACCCCTCCCGGCGCATTCCACGCAGGGATTTTGCCAGCTGCCGATGCTGGCGGTTGATGACCGCCGGTGGCACGGCCCCCGTGGAACGCTTTTCATTGCGTTCCAGGCACAGTTCAAGGGGAAGGTCCAGCACAATGGCGCAGACCAGCACATCCTGGTTCCGGGCCACCTCCACCAATGCCTGGCGGGCCGGGGGCTGGACATTGGTGGCGTCCACCACCGTCAGCAGTCCCGCCTCCAAACGTTTTGCCACCACAAAGTTCAGGGCTTCAAAGGCCGCCGGGGTCACCGACTGGTCGGTGGGGTCGTTGCCCACCAGCCCGCGGAAATAGTCGCTGGACATGACCTCAAAACTGCCAAAGTGCTTGGCCGCGAAGCTGGATTTGCCCGACCCCGAGGCGCCCACCAACAGCACCAGCGCCAGCTCCGGGATGTGAATCCCACTCATGCCGCCGCCTTTCGGAAGATTGCCATCTGGGTGGGAGACCCGGCGCTGGCCGATTCTTCACCCACGGGCCGGTAATGCACGCTGTATCCATGGCGTTCCGCGACCCCCTGCGCCCACTGCACAAATTCATCCCGCGTCCATTCAAAGCGGTGGTCGTCATGGCGCATGCTTCCCGCGGCCAACGCCGGGTACAGGTGGTTGTACTCGGCGTTGGGCGTGGTGACAATGACGGTGGCCGGGGCGGCTGCGGAAAACACGGAGTCCTCCAGCGCTGAAAGCCTGCCGGGTTCAAGGTGTTCAATGACCTCCATCAACACGGCCGCATCAAAACCCGCCAGCCGGTCGTCACGGTACAACACGGAACTGTGGAGCAGGGAGATCCGGGCCTGGTCCGTATCAGTGCGTTCGTCCACGTTGAGGCTGCGGGCCGCCTGTTCCAGCGACCGCACCGAAACATCGGTGCCCACGATCCGCGTGAAGTGCCCATCCTTTTGCATCCGCCGCAGCAGCGCGCCCGAACCTGCGCCAAGATCCACCACCTGACGGGCGCCGCAGTCCTTCAACGCCCGGATGACCTCATCGGCCCGTTGCACGCGCAACGGCGGGGGAGCGGCGCCGTCGTCCGGGGTCTGAGCGGGAAAGCCCTCGGCCGGGGGAGCCGCTTCCCCGGCCATCCGGTGGTCGGCCGCGGCCACCAGATCCTTTTGATGGGCCAGATAGCGGTGGGAGATCAGCGCGCGTTCGGGATGCCCGGGCAGCCAACCTTCGCCTTGGCGGACCAGTTTCTCGGCCTCGTCGCCGCTGACCCAATAATGCTTGCCGTCATCAAGGACCGGCAGCAGGACATAGAGCTGGCGCAGGGCCACATGCAGCGGCACCAGGCCGGTGAGCACCAGGCTGCTGTAGCGGGAGTCCCCCCATGAGGGGTAGTCCCCGTCCAAAGGAATGGGCCGCTGTGTGACAGTCCACCCCAAGGGGGCGAACAGACGCTGGACCAAGCCGTCACCGTCCCGTCCGCGGGTGGAGACCACCGGAACCTCAAGGCGCAGCGGCAAGGGCGAATCCGCCAGCTCCGGATAGGCCTCGCTGGTGGGCGTCATGGCGTTCCGCAGCACCTTGCCCAGTGCCACGGCCAGCAGGCTGGAGGCACTGTACGGCTTGTCATTGAGGTAGTAGTCCAGCACGCCGTTGTCGCCGCGGAAACGTTTGCTGCGGACCAGGCCAACAGCGTCGACCTCCAGAAGCAACGCCGCGGTGGTCCGCTGCGGCGAGTACTCCGGATAGAACACGTGGGCATTGCCCACCGGAAGCTCGAATGTCTGCAGCCGCCCCGGATGCTTGCGCAAGAGGTGGGACAACGCGGTGGTGTCCAGCGTCGAATCAGGACCGGACTCCAAGGTGATGGTCAGCAGCAAGGTCTTGTCCCCCCAGGGTCCATTCATGGCGGAAGTTCCCCCATGGAATGTGAACCACGTTACTGCACGCCGGTGGCTGCCGTGGCCGGGGAACCTGAAGGGTCACAAAATGGGCCGGCCCCCGGTGACGGCGACGCGGGCACCTGAGATGTAGCTGCCGTCGTCGGAGGCCAGCAGCACATAGGTCGGTGCCAGCTCTGCGGGCTGGCCGGCACGTCCCAACGGCACATCGGAGCCAAAGGACTCCACCTTCTCCGGCGGCATGGTGGCGGGAATCAGCGGCGTCCAGATGGGGCCGGGAGCCACGCTGTTGACCCGGATCCCCTTTTCCCCCAGCAGCTGCGCCAGGCTGGCGGAGAAGTTGGCAATGGCGGCCTTCGTGGCGGCGTACGGTGCCAGGGTGGGGCTGGGCATGTCCGAATTCACCGAGGAGCTGCCAATGACCGCCGACCCCGGCGCCATGTGCGGCAGCGCGGCCTTGACCAGGTAAAACATGGCATTGATGTTCACCTTGAAGGTGTACTCCCACTCCTCGTCGGAAATCTCCTCCAGGGACTCGTGGGTCATCTGGTAGGCCGCGTTGCTGACCAGAATGTCCACCTTGCCAAATTCCCGCACAGCGGTGTCAATGACCTTGCGGCACTGCTCGGCGGTGTCCAGGTCCCCGCGCACCAGCACCGCACGCCGGCCCGCCTTTTCCACCCACGCCGCGGTGTCCTTCGCGTCGTCGTCCTCGTTGAGGTAGGAAATGACCACGTCGGCGCCTTCACGGGCAAAGGCAATGGCCACGGCCCGGCCAATTCCACTGTCGCCGCCAGTGATCACGGCGGTTTTGCCCGCCAGTTTGTCCATGCCCCGGTAACTGTGTTCACCACAGTCCGGGATGGGCGTCATTTTGTCCTGGGTTCCCGGGGTTTCCTGTTGCTGCGCCGGCTGGTTCATGGCTGTCCCTTCAGTCTCTGGAAAAGTGTTGGGCAAGCCACTAA
Source organism: Specibacter sp. NPDC057265 (assembly GCF_042668835.1). Classification (NCBI taxonomy): domain Bacteria; kingdom Bacillati; phylum Actinomycetota; class Actinomycetes; order Micrococcales; family Micrococcaceae; genus Specibacter; species Specibacter sp. NPDC057265. The sequence continues at coordinate 186,370 of NZ_JBHUYE010000002.1, read as the reverse complement.
TCTAGTGGTGTCAATGCAGGTTGTGAAGACCCAGGGGGGCACATGCACAGCACAGATGACCAGGCCGCCATTCCCACCGCCACTGAAGCAGACGCCTGGGAACAGGGGATTCCAGCGGTCCCGACCGCGCAGGCTGAAGCAGCCGCGCAGGGTTCGACGCCGCCTGCCACGGACGCGCTACTGCCCGATGGTTCCGAGGCCGACCGCCTGGACCAGCATGCCGACGGCGGGGAAGTGGATGCCGGGGATGAGGAGTACCCCCGGGATACGTCGGAGGCGCCATAGGACCGTCCGGACACACCGCGGACGGTTGTGGGTGGCTGTATTTAGGGAAATTCGAATCAGGAGGAGACACAATGACGCACATCCCAACTCATGATGAACTCGCCTTGCCGGATTACGACCACATCCCGCTGGGCACGCTGCCTTCCCGCATCCACGCCTTGGATGACAACGGCGTGTCGGGCCTGCTCGCCTAAGAGAAGGCACATGGCAACCGTCTACCCGTGGTCCAGATTCTGGAGCGGCGCCTGGAGGCGCTGCGCGGCGGCGCCGAACCCAGCGGCTCCCTGCCGGAAGACCTGCCCGAGGTGACGCAGAACCAGCAGGGTTCCCGGGTCTCCCCGGAAACCACCGGCCCCAAGATCAACCCGCCCTCACACGGCGATCCCACCAACCCCGCACAGCCCCGGACCTAGGCGGCGCATCCCCGGCTGGGCTTGGCTGGGCGCGTCGGCATTGTGTGGCAGTGCCCACAAAGAGGCCCACCGCACCGTGACGCGGGCGGTGGGCCTCCTTTTTGCGATCCGCAGCCTGGGACTTCAGCCGGCGGCTTGGGCATCGCGGTCCGGACTATTCCGGGCCGGTGCTGTCCCCGGCATCGTGAAGCAGCCCACGCTGGGCAAGGTCCGCGGCCTCCGAGCTTTCCGGCGGCAGGGGGTCGGTGGCCAGCGGAACGTCGTCGGCCGCATAGTCGCTGAGACCCGCTGCCACGCGTTCCTGCTCCGCAGCTTTCTCGTACACCTCATCATCAATGTTTTCAGGCATCTTCCCGTGGCCGCTGCGCACAGGGTTGGGCAGGGCATCTTCCTGCGGAATGATCACTCCTGCATCCGGTTCTTCATTGGCGCTGGTCATGACATCTCCTTCAAATTTTTTCCGGTGGTGGATCCAGTTCGGGCCCAGGTGCCGGCTGCCCGGCGTCTAGGCCGAAGGAGCCGCGGGGCCGGTGGGCCACCGCAACAGGGCGGCAATGTCGGTTTTGTCCGGCAGGACGCCTTCCGGGACCAACAGGATCCGGGCGTCGGTCAGGGCCGCGGCCCGCAGGAGCGCCGCCGTGGCCGGGACTTTCCCCAGAACGTCGGCGCCCAGCGCCTCCTCCTGCGCGGTGGCTATCCATGGTTCCGCACTGAGTGCCAGGAATTCACGGTCGGCAAAGGCCTGATCGTTCATGATCAGCACTTCCACCTGCGCCTGCTGGAGGGCATGGACCACAGCCCCCGCCCCAGTGGTGGACTCAGGATTCGCCTGGCCCTGCTGCACGGCGAGGCGGTCCAAAACCTCCTGCTGCTCCGCCGCCCACTGCAGGGCAACCCGTTCATTGATTTGGTGGTTGAAGGCCTCCTGATCGGCGCCGCCGGTGTGGGTGTGGGAATCCACAACGCTCAGCAATTCACGGCTGGCCTCGGAGAGCTGGTCCTGAATCAGACCCCGCGCCCTGATGTCACCGGCCAGCACCAGCAATTTAGCTCCACTGCTGCGGATTATCCGGTCAATTTCCTCGGCCACCTGGTTTGCGTTCCGGCGCCAGATTTCCTCGGTCCGGTGCTGGTAGCGGCCCTGGGACCAGCCGCCGCTCGGAACCTTTTTGAGGTTCTCGTCGCTTCCCTGGACCTTCTGGACGTGGTCGGGACTGTGTTTGCCGGCGTAGTGCAGGCGGATCTCGGCGTCGTCGCGGCCGGCCTCGACCACAAGGTACGGGTACTCGCTGGGCCGGTGCCGGACCAACGGCAGCAGATCCGGAATGGGGTCCACGGAAATCCGTTCCGGGACAACCAGCGGGCCCGGCAGCAGAACATTGAGTTCAACCTTTCCCTGGCGGGCCAGAATGTAGCGCGCCACCGGTGAAGGTTCCCCCGTGGCCGGTTGCACCGCTTCTTCCACGGCGTCCAGGTCCGGTTTGGGGGCGCCCTTGGCGGCAAGGGTTTCGCGGACGTGGCCGGGGCGGACATCCGCCGCCTCCAAGGTGTCCACTGTGCCGGTGTCGGCTTCAATGTACGCCACGGACCAGGGGCCTTCGTGCCGGTAAAGGTCGGCATATTCCTTGAGGCTGTCAGTCACTGTTCAGCCTCCTTCCCGCCGGACTCCGGGGTGCGTGTCCGCTTGAGGGCGTTCTGGACTTCCGCGGAATCGGTTTCATCGGGGAAAGGCTCCGTCTCCCGCCATTCCTCGGCGTGTGCGGGTTGGTTGCCTCTGACCATTCCCTGGGTCTCATGCTGCATTTCATCATCCAGGTGTGGTCCGTGTTTGGTGCTGCCACGTTCAGCCATGACGTCTCCTTCCCGTGCAACGCTGCACGTTTGTGATCAATCGGTACTTCATCGTAACACCGGACAATTGGAGTCTAAAGGGCAAAAACGAGGGTCAAATTGGGGTTAATAGGCTGGTTTGGAAGAGGGTATTTCGTCCCGTACCGCCTCTAGTGAAGGGGTGAGCGGCACTGCGGAATCATTCCGCGCCCCCGGGGGGATTTGCATCTGTTTCAATCCCAACGCTGACTCGGGACGAGCCGTGCCCGCTGTGCCCAACGGCGGTACCGGTCCCACCGGTCACAGAAAACAAGCCACTGCATTCTGGCGCTCCACGAGGCCTCCCGTGCAGGGGTTGACGCTGAATGACCTTGAATATATTGGCGTCGCGGGCGGGCCAGGGAGCGTTCCCGCCACGGCGGTGATTGCGCAGCTGCCGGGCGGGCAAGGTGGTGTCGGTTGGCTGACGGGGATTCAGTGCTGCCCCGGGTGGTGACACTGATGCGGCCCCAACTGTGGCCTAGGTTCCGCAGAAGGTTTGGTAGGGCCCAAAGGTCTCGGGGGCTGGTGCGGCATATCGCTCAAGACCGTGACGTTCTTCGAACGGTGTGGTCACCGCATCCAACAGCTGTTCAAACGGCCCCAATTCGCCGTCGGTTGCAGCGGCAAGGGCCTCCTCGACAAGGTGGTTCCGTGGGATGTTGACGGGATTGCTCCGATCCATGAGCTCTGCATCCGGTTTCAAGGTCCGCCAGCGCTTCAACCAGATTTCGAACGCGGTCGTGTCGGAGAACATGGAGTGGGCGGCACCGGCGTTACCGCGCGCAGCTGTGCCGAGACTCCGGAAAAAGGATGTGTAGTCCACTCGGTCCTGCTGCAGGAGGGTGAGCAGCCCGTCGGTGAGTGACGTAGCTGTTTTATCGTCGACGTCGGCGGCCAGGCCAAGCTTGGCCTTCATTCCGGATAGCCATGCGGCACTGTACCGGCGCGGAAAGCTTCCGAGCGATTCCTGTGCAAGGGCCACAGCCCGTTCTTGGTCCGCATGGAGGAGAGGCAGGAGTGCCTCGGCGAGGCGGGTGAGGTTCCACTGGGCCACGGCGGGCTGGTTGCCGTAGGCGTAGCGGCCGGTTTCGTCGATCGAGCTGTAGACCGTGCCGGGATCGAAGACGTCCATAAAGGCGCACGGCCCGTAATCGATGGTCTCACCCGAAATGGTCATGTTGTCTGTGTTCATGACGCCGTGGATGAATCCCACCAACATCCACCGTGCCACCAGGGATGCCTGGGCAGAGACCACCGCGTCGAACAGGGCAAGATACCGGTTCTCTGCCTCTGCCACAGCGGGATAGTGGCGTGCAATGGCATGATCGGCAAGGCGGCGCAGCAGGTCAAGGTCGTTCATTGCACGGGCGTACTGAAAGCTGCCGACCCTCAAATGGCTGCTGGCTACCCGGGTCAGCACGGCTCCGGGCAACATGGTCTCGCGGCGAACTGGCCGTCCTGTTGCCACTACTGCCAGAGAACGCGTGGTGGGTATGCCCAAAGCGTGCATCGCCTCACTCAGCAAGTATTCGCGCAGCATCGGACCGAGGGCGGCGAGTCCGTCGCCTCCGCGGGCAAAAGGTGTGCGTCCGGAGCCCTTGAGATGCATGTCGCACAGGTCACCGCTGGCGTTGACCAGCTCGCCGAGGAGGAGTGCCCGGCCGTCGCCCAGACGAGGCGAGTAGCTGCCGAACTGATGACCGGCATAGCCTTGCGCAACGGGTGTGCTGCCATTGAACGGCGCGGTACCAATTAGCAGTTGTAGGCCTTCTGCGCTGCGCAGGAATTCGGGGTCGAAGCCCAGCTCGGTGGCCAGCGGCTCGTTGAGTGCGGCCAGCTGCGGATCCGGTGCCTGCTCCGCCTGCCAGTGAATGGCCAGCTCGGGAAATTCGCGGGCAAACTGGCCGTCAAGGGTGACAGTTGATTGGGCGTCAACATTCATCCTTCAACAATACCTTTGAGATGGAGGCGTCGGTGTGGAAATTTGGATCAGAGCATCGTGGTAATTCCCGATGGTTGATGGCCCTGCAACGGACGCGGGCGTGGTGGGGATCCAGTCTGACATTTCAGGGGACCACGACGGCGGAGCGCCAGACTTTCCCGGGACGCCCCGCCGTCGTGCTTCAATCAGCCAGCTTTGGCCAATACAACGCTAGGCGGCCACACCGGCCAGCAGGAATATGACTGCAGCAATGGCAAAGCCCATGACGCCGATCAGGGTTTCCATGACGGTCCAGGTCTTCAAGGTGGTCTTGACGTCCATGCCGAAGAACCTGCCCACCAGCCAGAAGCCGGAGTCATTGACGTGGGAAACCACCACCGAGCCGGCTGCCACGGCGATGACCAGTGCGGCCACCTGCATGTCGGAGATGCCGGCCAAGGCAACGGCCGGGGCTATCAGGCCGGCGGTGGTGGTCAGGGCCACGGTGGCCGAACCCTGGGCAATCCGCAGGATGGCGGAGATCAGGAAGCCTGCCAGGATCAGCGGAATGCCCAGGTCGCCCAGCACATCGGCGAGGGCCGAGCCGATGCCGGAGGTGCGGAGCACGCCGCCGAACATGCCGCCGGCGCCGGTGATCAGGATGACCGAACAGACCGGTCCCAGGGAGGATTCGAGCAGCTTCTCGATGTCCCCGGCGTCCCTGCCGCGGCGGGTTCCCAGGACAAATACGGCAACCAGGACCGCAATTAGCAGGGCGACAGGAGTTTCGCCCAAGGTGCGCAGGATCTGGAACCACTGCTCGTCCTTGACGCCGTCGGACAAGACGCCGCCGGAGGCAAGGGTGTTCAAGCCGGTGTTCAGGAAGATCAGGACCAGGGGAAGCAACAGCAGGCCAATGATGGTGCGGAAGCGCGGCGGGTTGGATTCGGCTTCGGCGCTGGCCTGGCCCAGGATGGCAGGAACCGGAAGGACCAGCTTCTTGCCGGTCCACAGGCCAAACAGGTAGGCGGTGACGTACCAGGTGGGGATGGCGGTGATGAGGCCGGCAATCAGGACCAAGCCAATGTTCGCATCAAAGAAGGCGGCGGCGGAGACAGGGCCCGGATGCGGGGGCAGGAAGATGTGCATGACGGAGAACGCGCCGGCGGCGGGGAGGCCGTAGCGCAGCACGCCCCCGCCCAGGCGGTGGGCCACGGCAAACACGACGGGCAGCATGACCACCAGGCCGGCGTCGAAGAAGATGGGGAAACCGAAGATCAGGGAGGCCAGGCCCAAGGCGAACGGGGCACGTTTTTCGCCAAACACGCCAATCAGGTAGTCGGCCAGCACCTTGGCTCCGCCGCTGGTCTCAACAATGCGGCCCAGCATGGCGCCCAGGCCAACAAGCAGGGCAACGGTGCCCAGGGTTGTGCCGAAGCCATTGATCAGCACGGGAACCACCTGGTTGGCGGGGATTCCGGTGGCGAATGCAGTGGCGAGGCTGATCACGATCAGGGCGACCAGTGCATGCATCCGAAGTTTGATGATCAGGAACAGCAGCACCACAATTGATGCCGCGGCAATGAGCAGCAGGGGTCCTGCGCCCAGCGTTTGGGTCCATCCTTCGATGACCATGGTTCTCCTTTGAACGAAACTATGTGGCAGTAGGGTAAAAAATACAGCGGACCCGAGGGCCCCGTCAGGAAGCGCCGGGCCGCATTTTTTGGACCGTGTTTATTTGAGCTGTGGGGGAGTGGATGGCTGGAGGGCGGCCAGCACGGCCTGGACAATCTCCTCCGGGGATTGGGAAATGTCCACGCGCAGGCTTCCGGTGGCAAGCTCCTCAGCCGTCAAGGGCTCCAAGGTGGCCAACTGGCTGGGCAGAAGCGTCGGTGGCATGAAATGGCCTTCACGGCCCTGCATGCGCCGGCCGATCAGCTCGGCACTGCCGTCGAGGTGGATGAACACCACGCGGCCCGTCGCCTGGGAGAGCAGCTGGCGGTAGCTCCGCTTAAGTGCGGAACAGGTCAGCACGGTGCCCTCCCGGGCAGTGCCATGGGACGTCATCCAGTGTTGGATTTCCTCCAGCCACGGCCAGCGGTCCTCATCCTGCAGGGGGATGCCGCGGGTCATCTTGTCGATGTTGGCCTGCGGATGGAACTCGTCCGCCTCGGCATGGGCCCAGCCCAGCTTCCCGGCCAGAGCCGCCGCAATGGTGGACTTGCCGGAACCGGCAACGCCCATCACCACCAGGTGCATAGCGTGATGCTGCATGAATCAACTCCAGGAAAAGGACGACGTCGGCCAGTGGGGCGGTGCCTGCATTTTGGGTAACGGAGGCACTGACAGAAAGGTATCACCATTTCGGTGGACAGGTACTATCTTTTGGTGTTTCAAGTCATACCTTTGATGATTTCCTAGTACCATGGACTTGCGCCCACGCGCGGGAAGAGGGCAGTGAAATGGTGGCGGCAACAGCGTTTGATGCACCGGATGGCGGAGCGGCCCCGGCCATGCATGGACGTGTTTTGGAGGCGGTGGGATCCGCCATTGCCGAGGGGGTTCTCCCTTCGGGCAGCCGGCTGACCCTTGAGGGGCTCCAGCAGGAATACGGCGTCTCCCGCACCGTTGCCCGGGACGTCATGAAGGTTCTGGAGTCCATGAACCTGGTGTATTCCCGCCGCCGGGTGGGGATTGTGGTCCAGGAGCGCAGCCTCTGGAATGCCTTTGATCCCGATCTGGTGCGTTGGCGTCTAAACTCCCCGCAACGCGAGCTGCAATACAGCAGCCTGACGGAACTGCGCATTGCCGTGGAACCCATTGCCGCTGCCGGAGCCGCCCGCCGCGCAAGTGCTGCGGAGCGGGCCAGGCTGGTTTTTCTGGCCGCCGAATTGAGGCGGCTGGGTGAGGCGGGTGAATTGGAGGCCTTCCTCGCGGTGGACATTGAGTTCCACAGTTTGCTGCTTCGGAGCTGCGGCAATGAGATGTTTGCGGCCCTTGAAGGCATGGTGGCCGAGGTGCTGACCAGCCGCACCAAGCAGGGGCTGATGCCCTTCAAGCCGCGGAACGAGGCTTTACAGGCCCATGAGGATGTTGCGGCGGCGGTGTCCCGCGGCGATGCGGTCATGGCGGAAACCGCCGTCCATCACATCCTGGATGAGGTCCGGAACGCCATGGGCCTGCTCTGATTCCTGCGGTCACGGCCAAAGGCGCTGTTTGTCCCAGCCGGTCCCGGTCCGCAGGTAGCGGAGCCGTTGATGGTTCCGGTCTGGATTGCCCTGCCAAAATTCAATGGACTGTGGCTGGATGCTCCACACCGCCCATTGCGGGGAAACAAGGTCCGGACCACGTTCGACGGCAGACTGGGCCCGTGCGGTCAGTTCGTCCCGGGCCGCATCACTTGGAATGATTGAACTTTGCGGGGCCGCCAAAGCGTTGAGACGGGTTTGGGGGTGGCGCGTCAGGAAGTCCTTCGCCGATTCCGCAGGGGTGGCGCGTTGGGCGGTGCCGCGGATGCGCACCGCCCGGTCCTGGGAACCCCAGTGGAACGTCAGGGCGCACTGTGGATTGGCGGACAGCTGGCGGCCCTTGGCGGAATCGTCGGTGGTGGTGATCTTGAAGCCACCGTCTCCGTCCAGGCCCCTGACCGTCAGCACCCGGGCATCCGGCATGCCGTCCGGGTCAACGGTGGACAGCGTGGCGGCACGGGCGTCGGGCACGCCGGCGTCGAGCGCTTCCTGGAGCCAGCGCAAATAGAGCTCGTAGGGCGCATCCGGTGCTGACGATAAATCAAAGGCATGCCCAACATTTGGGGGCGCCGCTTCATGTCCATCAGAGGGTTTCTGCATGGTCCCATTCTCCATAAGGGCCCGGCGTTGCGAAACCCCGGTCAGGGCGCTGACGTCGAACACCTTGCCTACGGTCGGCAGGCGAACTGGATGGGAGGCGGCAGCCCATGGAGGGTTCCGTCTGGATGGCTCGGTAGGATCACAGGGTGGTCTGCAATGCTGGAACCCACCGATGAAAACGTTCGAACCATCAATAGCCCAAGGAGTATGAAATGACTGTGGTGATTGCCGGCTGTGGTGACCTCGGAACCGAAGCCGGGTTGAGGTTCGCTTCCCTGGGACATCGGGTAGTGGGGCTTCGGCGGTCGGCGGAAAAGCTGCCATCCGCAATTGAGGGGCAGGCAGTAAACCTTTCCGAGGAAGTGCCCACGCTTCCGGCCGACACCGGCATTGTGGTGATTGCCATGAGCCCCGACGCACGCACGGCGGAGGCATATCAGGCAGCCTACGTTGAGAGCGTTAGGAATGTTGCCGCCGCCATCAGCAACAACTGTGCCATGCCACCCCGCGTGCTGTACGTTTCCTCAACCGCCGTCTACAGCGTTGATGACGGATCTTGGGTAGACGAAACCACTCCTGCCGAGCCCTCCACGCCCACGGCAACCGTGCTGCTTGAGGCAGAGGAGACATTGCTCCGGCTGATTCCCAACGCTGCGGTTCTGCGGTTGAGTGGAATTTACGGGCCAGGGCGCACCCGGGAAATTGACCGCGTGCGCCAGGGAGTTGCCAGCATTCCCTCTACGCCTGAGTTCACCAACCGCATCCATCGTGATGATGCCGCGGCGGCCCTGGTGCATCTGGCCACCATGCAGGAATGGCCCGAGACGGTGTACATCGGCGTCGACAACCTCCCAGTGGACCGCCGCGAAGTGGTTGAATTCCTGGCGAGCAGCCTGGGCGTGGCCGTGCCTGAAGCCGCCGACTCCTCCCCCGGTCAGGAGGCACGCGGCAAGCGCCTGCGCAACAGCCGGCTGCGGGGGACCGGGTTTGAGTTTTCCTATCCCACGTTCCGCGAGGGCTACGCGGCCGTTATGGATGGCGTTGGAATCCGCCATCCATAACGGCCGGCCCTGAACGGGGGTTTCAAAGTGTGGAACAGGATGCGTCTAAGCGCCAAGCTCTTGGGCAATGGCGGCGTTGAACGCGTCCAGATCGCCAGGGTTCCGTGAGGTGATCAGGACGAAGTTCTCCGCTGTGCAGCGGAAGACCTCCTCGTCCTTCCATGTGCCGCCGGCGTTGATGACGTCGGTTTTGATGGACGTGTAGGACGTGAGGGTTTTGTTCTTCACCAACCCGGTTTCGACCAGCAGCCACGGGCCATGGCAGATGGATGCCACGGGGCGGCCCGTTGCCGCGAAGGACTTCACAATGCGTTGTGCGTCCTCGTCCAGACGGAGGTTGTCGGCGTTGAGCGTTCCGCCGGGAATGAGTAGCAGATCAAAATCCGCCTCGTTGACCTCGGCCAGGGTGGCGTCCACTGCAAAAACCTCGCCTAGATCCCAATCGCCCACCAGGGTCTGCACTTGGCCAGTTTCCGGGGCGGCGATGGTTACTTCGGCTCCAGCGTCCCGAAGCTTCTGGACCGGGTCCTTCAGCTCGTCCTGCTCGACGCCGCGGTTGGTGACCACTGCAAGAACCTTCTTGGCTGACAAATCTGACATCTTGAGCTCCTTTCGTTGGCTTCCACGGGTAGTCTTCCATTCCGAACGGACCCCGGGCAAGGCGTTGTTGGACCTGATCCGGCCGATCAAACCCCCTTTGGACAGTGAAAGGAGCAGGCTGGCAGCTTGAATGAAGGGTTGTTCCACTGTTTCAAAATCTATTGCGCGAACACGGCCACCGCGGCCAACACGACGGCGATCAGCGGCATGGAAAGCTGTATCACCGCAGCTTTTGCCTTGCTGGGTGAGGAAATGAGCAGGACCAGCCCTGCCAGGACCATCGACCCGCAGCCAGCAAAAAGCAGTGCGCTGCCTACACCTTCGTTGCCGGTTGCAACCGCCCAGATGCCGGCCCCGGCCACGAGGGCAAGAAACAGGTTGTAGAAACCCTGGTTGAAGGCCATTTCCTTCGTAGCCGCCGCTTGGGTCTCAGTTGTGCCAAATGACTTGCGGGTGGCGGGGGCCGTCCAGAGCAAAGATTCAAGCACAAAAATATAGACATGGACCAAGGCCGACAATCCGGCAAAAATCAGAGCCACAGTAAACATGGTGCACTCCCTCCCGCGGAAGGCTGCCCTCCGCCGTGTTGCACCAATCTATCGTGAGGGATGGTGCATTAACCGAAAAATTCCTTGGTATATATGACTTGTCTTGCCTTAGTGCGGGCGGGGGCCGAACGCCTTCGAGTACCTGCTCAAGAGGTTGGGGGTCATCCAAAAGAGCGGGTCCCCGTACCACCGGCAGACCCAGGGGAAAATTGAGCGGTTCCGCCAAACATTGAAGAAATGGCTCGCACTCCAGCCCGCCGCGGAGACCATCGATGACCTTGACCGGCAGCTCGCACGCTTCCAACACATCTACAACCAGGAACGCCCGCACCGGGCCCTGGACCGCAAAACACCGGCCGAGGTCTACACCTCGCTGCCCAAAGCCGCACCGGTGACCTCGAGTGAACAACATTGGCGGGTACGCTACGACAAAATCGACGACGTGGGCACGGTCAGCCTCCGCTACGAAAGCGCCATGCGGCACCTGGCCATCGGGCGTGCCCACAAAGCAAAACACGTCATAATCCTCCTCGCCGGCCCCGAAGTCATGATCGCCGACGTCACTACCGGAGAACTCCTCGCAGAACACACCATCGACCCCAGCAAAAACTACCCACCCAAAAAATAACAGAAGCCCCCTCCCGAAGGAGAGAGCTTCTGTCAAGTATGTCCCGACACATCTGTCAACGATGTCTCGACACATCACATTGGTGCCCCGGGCGGGAATTGAACCCACGACCAAGAGATTAGAAGGCTCCTGCTCTATCCGCTGAGCTACCGAGGCATTGGGCCAGGCCAAGCGCCCGTGAACCACGCATAAACGCGGGTCAAAGGCTGCGGCGCAGTCCGGCAACTACTCTACCCAACTCGGCGGCCAGTCCGCACTCCATCGAGGCGGCCGCCACTAGCAAGAATAGAAAACTGTACCGATCACGCCGCAAAAAAAGACCTGGGAGCACCCCTGAATCACCTCCGCAGCACCACTCGGAAAACTCCAATCGATAGATTTTCATTCCACCTTGACCGCAGGAAGATTGATAGGTAGATTACCTATCAATCAAGGTGATGGAGATTACAAATGGCTAACAAGGCCGACAGCACGCTCATTAGGACCATCAATGACCGTCTTGTCTACGATTTGTTTGTTGGGGGCAAGCTGCTCAGCAAACCGGACGTGGGGAAGAAGACGGGCTTGAGCAAGCCTGCGGTCTTGGATGTCCTGGGCAGGCTGCTGGCCGCCGGGCTCATTGAAAACGCCGGCGTCAGTGCTGCCAGCCGGCCGGGGCCCAGTGCGGAACTGTTCCGTCTGGTGCCCACCCTGGGCAATGTTGCCGCCGTTGCCTTGACCCCTGAATCGGTCCGTGTGGAGATCTACACCATCACGGGCAAAAAGCTGGGCTCCACGGAAGCTGCCATCCAGGCGGAGCCCACGGTTCAGGATGTGGCCGGCGTCGTGGGGGATGCATGTGCCGCAGCCAAAGTGAAACTGGACAGCATCGGATCCACCGTCATGGGTGTTCCCGGCGCCGTCAATCCAAAGACCATGGAAGTCAGCTCCTGGGACCTTCCCTCCTGGACGTTGAACGTGGAGGAGGAATGGACCAGGTACGTTCCCGGCGCCTTTGCCTGCATCAATGAAGTGGATCTGCGTGCGGTGGCCGAACACGACGCCAACCCGCACCTGCACCACTTTGTCCTCATCGCCCTCGGGCAGGGGATTGGTGCCTCCATCATGATTGGTGGGGAGCTGTACCGCGGTGCGCACGGTGCGGCCGGCGAGCTCGGCTACATGCCGCGCACGCCGTCGGACCTGGCGCCCATTGCCGGCCACGGCGAATACTCCACCGGCCTGCAGGCGTTCCTAGGCGGCAACGCCCTGGTCCAGCTGGCCCGTGAGCACGGCCTGGCCGGGGAAACCGTGCAGGACTGCCTGGCGGAGGCCATGGCGGGCACCGCCACCGGGTACGTGGAGGCCGTCAGCGAACGGATCGCCATGTTGCTGTCCATTGTGGGGCTGGTGGTGGATCCGGAGTACTTGATTTTGGCCGGACCTGTAGGCATTGTGGGCGGTCAGGCTTTGGTGGACAAGGTGCAGCAGCGCATCCAGTCCTCCAGCATCCCCTCGCCCGTCTCCGTCCGAAGCACCATGGTGCGGGACAACGCCATCTGCGCCGGTGCCATGGCACTGGCCTTGGAAACCCAGCGCGAACGCGCCTTCACCCAGTGTTACGCATGACGCTCTAAAGACTTTTCCACACGTTACGACCGGGCTCCCGCCGGGAGTCCGTTGCACCAAAAAACATCTGTTGCACGCGCCGCAATGACGCATGCCCGTTTCCAACTGGAGTAACCATGAAATCAACCATTTTCCGCACCTTCGGACTGGTGGGGACGGCGGCGCTGCTGCTGTCCTCCACGGCCTGCGGCATCACCAATTCCGCATCCGACTCCGCAGACGGCGGCAAATGTGGCGCCCCGGCCAGCAATGCCGATTCCAGCGCCGTTTCCGGTGAGGTCACCGGTGACATTACCTTCCAGACGCAGGGGCTTAAGGCCGACTTTGCCAGCTTCTTCGAGCCGCTCATTGCCGACTTCGAGGCCGAGAACCCGGGCGTCAAGGTCAAGTGGACGGACCTGCCCGGCGGCGCGGACTTCGACTCCAAGATGCTGACGGACGCCCAAAGCTGCACCCTTCCGGATGTCATCAACGCCCCCAGCTCCACCATTGTGGGCCTGACCAACGCCGACGAACTCATCAACTTCGATGCCAAGATCCCCGGCATTGGGGAAACCTACGTCCCCTCCATCTGGGAGTCCATCGAGTTCAGCAAGGACGGCGGACACACGGCCCTTCCCTGGTACTGGGGCCCGTCCATCACCACCTTCAACAAGACCATCCTGGAAGACGCCGGCCTTGATCCGGAGAACCCGCCGGCCACCATGGAGGAACTGTTTGAGGCCGGCAAAAAGATTGGCGCCTCCGGTGGCGACGCCTCAGCATTCTGGGGCGCCATTGACTGGACCTACGTGGACCAGTGGCACGGCATGGAAGTCAAGGCCATGAATGAGGACAAGACGGCCTTCACCTTCGCCGAGGACGCTGCAGCCATTGAGTGGCTCACCGGCATGGCCGAGGTCTACGCCGCCGGCGGCATCCCCAAGGATTCCGTCACGAGCGATCCCGATCCCAGCCAGTCGTTCAACCAGGGCAAGCTGGCCTTCGGCTCCACCAATGCCAGCTTCCTGCGCAACGTGAAGAAGAACGCCCCCACCATCTACCCGCAGACCGGCGTCTCCAAGGGCCTGCGGAATGAGGGCGTGCCCTCCATGTTCAACGCCCAGTACATCACCGTGCCCAAGAGCACCAAGAACCTGCCTGCCGCCGCCGCGTTCGCCGAGTTCGTCACCAGCTCCGAAAGCCAGCTGGCCTGGGCCATGGATCCCAATGTAGTGGTTTTCCCCAGTGCCGCCGAGGCCCTGGAGGATCCCTTCTTCACCGCAACGGACAGCTCCGACCCCTTCTCCGCCGCCCGCGCCACGGCAGCCGAGGAAGCCAAGAACGCCGAGCCCTACGCAGCAGCTGACTACTTGAACGGCGCCGTGGGCGACGCCGTGCTGAAGGAACTCCAGCTGGCCATCATTGGCGAGAAGGATCCCGCCGAGGCGCTCAAGACCGGCCAGGAGAACGCCAACAAGCTGCTCAGCGCAGCAAACGCCGACTAGGCACCCACCCCAAGGTGCCGCTGCGGGCAGGCAAAAACCTGCCTGCAGCGGCACATGGTGCCCACATAAACACCCAGCTGTACAGCTAATGGAGCAGACATGAGCAACGCATTGACCACCGCACCAGGTGGTCCCGCCGCCGGCGCAACACCCCGGGACGGCGGGAATTCCGGCAAGGCCGCCGCCAGAAAAAGGCGGCCGCGCGCAGGCGACGCGGCCCGGGCCGGCGGCGCGGCCCTGTACCGCCGCTGGTGGGTTCCCCTGCTGTGGGTGGCCCCGGCCGTGGTGGCGGTGGTGACCTTTGGAATCTACCCGTTCCTGAACACCATCCTGCTGTCCTTCACCAACGCCAAGCCCATGGGCGGCGCGGTGCGTTTCGTGGGGTGGGACAACTACGCCACCCTCCTGACGGACTCCGCCTTCTGGCAAAGCACCGCCAACAGCCTGCTCTACCTTGTCTGCGTGGTGCCGCTCATGATGCTGCTGCCCCTGCTGCTGGCCGTGCTGGTCAGCAAGCAGGTCCGCGGCATTGGCTTCTTCCGCTCGGCCTACTACCTTCCGGCCGTGTGCTCCACCGTGGTGGTGGGCCTGGCCTGGCAGATGCTGCTGGCCAGCGACGGCCAGATCAACACCATCCTGACCCAGCTGCGCGTGGTCCAGGAGGCCCTGCCCTTCCTGTCGGACCGCTGGCTCATCCTCTTCTCCGCCATGGTGCTGACCCTGTGGAAGGGTCTTGGCTACTACATGGTTTTGTACATGGCTGCCCTGGCCAACGTGGAGCCGGCCCTGCATGAGGCCGCCCAGACCGACGGCGCCGGGGCGCTGCGCCGCTTCTGGCACATCACCCTGCCGGGTGTGCGCGTCATGATGTATTTGGTGGGCGTGCTCTCCGCCATTGGCGCCCTGCGCGTCTTCACTGAAATCTACGTCCTGGGCGGCGACAAGGGCGGCCCAGGCGGGCTGTCCGCCACGCTGCCGTTCTACATCCGTTCCGTGGGCCTGGACCCGTTGGCCGGAAACCTGGGAGTGGGCGGCGCGGCCAGCGTGGCGCTCTTCCTGTTGACCTTCGGGTTCATCCTGCTTAGCCAAAAACTCTCAGCCAAGAGCGAGGAATCATGAGTACAGTCCAGGACCACCTGCCCCTGGCACCATTGGCCGCGGCAGGTCCGGCGCCGGTGCAACCGAACCGCCGCCGCCCCACCCGCCGCGCGGCGCTGGGCACGGCGGGCCGCTACCTGACCCTGGTGCTGGCCTTGGTCCTTTTGGTGGGCCCCCTGGTGGTCCCGCTGCTGGCCGCCTTCAAGGCCCCCGGTGAGGACCTGTTTGGCCCCAACGCCACGGTGCTGCCCCAAAACTGGTCCCTGGATGCGTTCCGGGAGCTGCTGGACCGCATTCCCATCTTTGCCTACATGGGCAACAGCCTCATGGTGGCCGTGCTCGCCGTCGGCTCCAACGTCATCTTTGCCTCACTGGCCGGCTACATGCTCTCGCGCCAGGGCTGGCGTGGCCGCAAGACCGTGTATCTGCTGCTCATCAGCGCCATGATCTTTCCCTTTGAATCCATCATGGTCTCCCTCTTTGCGCAGGTGCGCGGCATTGGCTTGACGGACACCCTGGCCGGCGTCTGGGTGCCCGGCATGGTGGCGGTGCTGAACGTGCTGCTCATGCGGGCGGCCTTCATGGCCGTGCCCTCCGAAATTGAGGACGCCGCGCTCATGGACGGCGCGGGGGAGTTCCGCCGCTTCTGGCAGATCTTCCTGCCCGCCACCCGCGGCGTGCTCACGGTGGTGGTCATCACCACCTTCATCACCGTCTGGGACGACTTCCTCTGGCCGCTGCTGATCCTGCGCAGCGATGAAAACCTGACCCTCATGCTGGGCCTGTCCCAGCTCCAGGGCAACTTTGGCCTGGACTACCGCGTGGTCCTGGCCGGGGCGGTTGCGGCCTTTGTGCCCGTGGCCATCCTGTTCTTTATCTGTCAAAAATACTTCTTCAAAGGCATGGAATCCGGCGGTGTGAAGCTCTAATGGGCGCAATTGATACAGACATGTTTACCCCTGACAATTTGGCCGCGGCAGGTGCCGTGGCCGGTGCCCCGGACCCCGGGTACCAGCTGCCGCAGGACCCGGCCACCCTGGCCGCCCTGGAGCACTGGCGGGGCCTGAAATTCGGCGTCATCATGCACTGGGGCCTGTACAGCACCATCAACCAGGCCGGCAGCTGGTCCCTGTGCCGCGAAGACGCCGGCGACTTCATGGACCCGCCGGCCAGCTGGCAGGGCACGGACGAGGAGTACCCCGCTTTCTACCGGGAGCTGCGCCGCAACTTCACCGGCCACGACTACGACCCGGCCCAGTGGGCAAAGGCCTGCGCGGATGCCGGCATGAAGTACCTGGTCTTCACCAGCAAGCACCACGACGGCTTTGCCATGTACGACACCGCGGAGTCCAACTACAAGGCCACCGCCCCGGAAGTGCCGCTGCAGCGGGACGTGCTGCGGGAAACCTTTGACGCCTTCCGTGCCGAGGGCCTGGAAACGGGCGTGTACTTCTCCAAGGCGGACTGGGCCCACCCCGGCTACTGGGACGAATCCCGTCCCATCACCGACCGCTTCCACAACTACTCCATTGCGGAGGAACCCGAACGCTGGGAAAAGTTTGTGGACTTCACCCACCGGCAGATTGACGAGCTGCTCACCAACTACGGCGAGGTCAACGTGCTGTGGCTTGACGCAGGCTGGGTGGCCGAACCCGCCGAGCCCATCCGCATGGATGAAATTGCCGCCAATGCCCGACGCCGGCAGCCCTCCATCCTGGTGGTGGACCGGGAAGTGCACGGCATCAACGAGAACTACCGCACGCCCGAGCAGGAAATGCCCGACCACACCCTGGACTACCCCTGGGAGTCCTGCATCACCATGACGCCGTCATGGTGCAGCATGCAGGTGGACGAGCCCGTCCGCCCTACCCACCAGATCATTGCCACCCTGGCCTCCATTGTGAGCCGCGGCGGGAACTACCTGCTGGGCATTGGCCCGGACGCCACCGGCGCCATGTCCAAACACATCCTCACCGGCCTGGCCGAGGTGGGCGCCTGGATGGACGTCAACGGCACGGCCATCTACGGCATGGAACCCGGCGGGGAGGCGCTGGCCGTCACGGGCGCGGCGGGGCTGGACTGGCGGTACACCCGCAACGCCACCACGCTGCATGCCATTGCCCTCCTGGGTGACAGGACCGCCGTCGCACCCCAGGAACTGGCCATCACCACCACGCTGCCCATCGGCGCAATCCACATTTTGGGCCACGACGTGCCCCTGCAATGGAGCCCCAGCAGCACCGGCGCCGTGGTCCACCTGCCCGGCTTTGACGCCCGGCACGCCTTCACGCTGGCCATCACCATTGACGCGCCGGCCGCGGACGGTGCGGCATGAGCGCGCCGTACTGGGAAGCCACCCTGGTCCCCACCGGCGTGGAGCCGCCCCGCAGCTGGGTGGCCGTGGACGACACCGACGCCGGAGCCCTGAGCCTGGACGGCCGCTGGGACTTCCGCTACGGCCGCCGCGCCGACGGCAGCGACCTGGGCGACTTCGTCCCGGACGCCATCACGGTCCCCGGCCATTGGCAGCTGCAGGGCCATGGCCAGCCGCAGTACACAAATGTCCGCTATCCCTTTGCGTTGAACAGCCCCCACGTTCCGGAGGACAACCCCACGGGGGAGTACCGCCGCAGCTTTGCGGTCCCTGCCGGCTGGGACGGCGGGCGGGTGCTGCTGCGCTTTGACGGCGTGGATTCCTGCGCCCGCATCACCTTGAACGGGCACGAACTCGGCGTCAGCACCGGCTCCCGGCTGCCCGTGGAGTTTGACGTCACCGATCTGTTGTCCGACGGCGGGCAGGAACTGGTGGTGCGCGTGCACCAGTGGTCCGCCGGCACCTATGTGGAGGACCAGGACATGTGGTGGCTGAGCGGAATCTTCCGCTCCGTGACGCTGCTGCACCGCCCCGCCGACAGCATCCGCGACTTCTGGCTCAACGCCGACTTTGAACCGGCCACCGGGCTGGGCACGGTCACGGCGGAAGTTGACGCACCCGCCGCCGTCCTGTCCTTTCCGGAACTGGGCCTTGAAGCCGAGCTCACGGCAGGCACCGCCAGCAGCATCGACTGCGGCCCTGTGGAGCCGTGGAGCGCCGAACGCCCCCGCCTGTACACCGGCGTGCTGCGCACCGCGGGGGAGTCCATCACCGTCCGCCTGGGCTTCCGGCGGGTGCGGGTGGAGCAGGGGCAGATCACCGTCAATGGAAACCCGGTGCTGTTCCGCGGCGTGAACCGGCACGAATGGGACGCCCGCACCGGGCGGGCCGTCAGCGCCGCGGTCATGGCCACGGACGTGGAACTCATGAAGGCCAACAACTTCAACGCCGTCCGGACTGCCCACTACCCGCCGCACCCGCACTTCCTTGGCCTGTGCGACGCCGCGGGCCTGTACGTCATTGACGAGTGCGACCTGGAAACCCACGGCTACCTTATTGACGAGTTCACCTCCACCCCGGAAAACCCCGTGCTGCAGCCCGAGTGGGTGGAGCCGCTGCGCCAGCGCATGCAGCGCATGGTGGAGCGGGACAAGAACCACCCCAGCATCATCCTGTGGTCACCTGGAAACGAATCCGGCGCCGGACCAGCCGTGGACGCCATGCTCGAATGGGTGGGGCGGCGCGATCCCTCCCGCCTGCGCATCTACGAGGGCGACAAGTCCTCCCGGCACGTGGATGTCTACTCGCTCATGTACACCCCGCATGAGAAGGTGCGTGCCCTCGGCGAATACCGCGAGGAACCCCATGCCGACGCCGCCGCGGACGAACACCGCCGCACGCTGCCCTTTGTACTGGTGGAGTATGTCCACGCCATGGGCCTGGGCCCCGGCGGGCTCAGCGAATATGACGAGCTGTTTGCCACCTACCCGCGCCTGCAAGGCGGCTTTGTGTGGGAGTGGATTGACATGTGCATTGACCCCGGCGACGGGCGCTGGCTCTATGGCGGGGATTTTGGCGAGGAACTCCATGACGGGAACTTCGTGGCCGACGGCCTGCTCCTTCCGGACCGGACGCCGTCGCCGGCGCTCGCCGACGTGAAGGCGGTCTTTTCCCCCATCCGCGTGGACCTTGCCAATGTCAAGGACGGCAGCATTGGCGTGCACAACCGGCACGAGGTCCTGGACCTGGCCGAGTTCACCATCGCGTGGCGTGCCGAACTGGACGGCGAGTGCGTCTTCCAGGTGCAGGAACAGCTGCCGCCCCTGCCGGCGGGGGAATCCATGGAACTCGCTGTTCCCGCCGGGGTGCTGGCTGCGGTGGCCCCGGGGCCGGCCATTGCCAGCGTGCATGTGCGCATCCTTTCCGGTGCGGGCCTTGAAGTAACCCGGAACGCCGCCATTGTGGCCCGGCCAGCGGACCATGCCTTGGCAGCGGACGGTGCTCTGGCCACCGCCGGATCTGCCCTCCTTTCCGGGGCGGAGCTGGAACGTGGGCTGGAGTCGCTGTGGGGCGTCCATTCGCTGTCGCCCCGCCTGTGGCGGGCGCCCATTGACAATGACAGGAGCTTTTCCTGGCAGCCGCGGGACGACTTCTGGCGCAAGGCGGGGCTGGACCAGTTGACGCACCGGCACGAGAACGGCCCTGAAGGAATCACCATCCATTCCACGCCCCCGGGCCTGGAATGGTCCCTCGTGACCCGGATTGCGGGAACGCCCCTGCCCGCCACGGGCGGGGCCACAGGCGGGTTGGAGCTGGACATCACCCAGGACTTCACGGGCGAACCGCCGGAGCACCTGCCCCAGATTGGTCTGGACGTGGCACTGGTGGACGACTACTGCCAGCTCGACTGGCTGGGGCTGGGGCCGGGGGAGGGCTACCCCGACACCGGCCAGGGCAACACCTTTGGGCGCCACCAGGCCGGTTTGCAACAGCTCACCACGCCCTACGTCTACCCCCAGGAAAACGGCGCACGTGCCGGGGTGGAATGGGCCCGGATGAGTTCCGCGCAGGGGCGCGCCGTGGAACTGCGGGCCTCCCGGCCCGTGTCCTTGGCGCTGCGCCCCTGGTCCACGGAGGAACTGGCCCAGGCCACTCACGGCTTTGAATTGGAGGTGGGCACGGACCGGCACTTGAGCCTCATCCTTGCCTCCTCCGGTGTGGGTACCGCCTCCTGCGGTCCCGGCATCCTGGACCACTATGCCCTGGGGGCGGTGAAGCAGCAGGTCCGCCTGCAGCTGTCGCCGGGACGCCAGGATGTAACGGCGTAGCCGCACCCGCACACGGCGTTTCCGCCTGAGTTGCCTGCCGCCAGGCTGCAGCCGCCAATTCTGCCCGCTGCACCCCTTGGGTGCGGCGGGCAGTCCCGTGTCCGGCATTTCCGCCCACCCATTCCTCCACAGCCGTGGCTGGCAGGGTGGCTGTTGACAGGATGGCACCACACTCTGGCGGACAGTCCGGATCACGCGTTTTCTGGAAGCAGCTGTTGTTCAGCATTTCCAGGAACTTGTGAAAGGGACGCCCATGTCTAACTATGTGACCATCCAAGGTTTTGCCTCCTCCGACGTTGAACTGGACACCAAGGAATCCGGACTGGTGGTGGGAAAGTTCCGGATGGGTTCCACCCACAGGATGCAGGACCCCATCACCCGGCTTTGGGTTGACGGGGAAACCAACTGGTACCGGGTGAACATGTTCCGCGCCCTGGCCCACAACGTGGCCGCCAGCGTCAAAAAGGGGGACCGGATCATTGTCATTGGCCGGCTCCGGATCAAGACCTGGCTCAAACCGGACGGCTCCCCGGGCATGGGGGTGGAGATCGACGCCGAGACGGTGGCCAACGACCTCAAGTTCGGCACCTGCACCTACCACCGCGGCGCCGGCCGCACGGGAGCGGCCAACGGCACCTCACATGGCACCACAACGTCCGCCATGGACTCCGCAGGTGCCACAGATCCAGCAGCAGGAGCCGCAGCCGGCGTGTGGGCCGGAACGGAGGCTCCGACGCCCACCACGGGCGGCAGCTCCCCAACCGCGGGGGAAGGTGAACTGGACGTCGCGGAACCCGAAGTGGACGAAGCGGATGCCGATGGGGATGGGCTCGAGGCGGAGGGGGAAATGAACGTCAATCGAAGCACGGGCGAGCTGTTGGACGCCACACCGCCACCCTACTGAACCGTGCCAGTGGCCCATGGCACAATGGCGGGGTGACTTTGGATGAAATGACGCCCCGCCGGAAACCACATTCCCGACGCACGGGCCTGCGCGGGGTTGCGGCCTCCCTCGTTGTTGCCGCGGCACTGGGCCTGGGCGGCTGTTCGCTGTTGCCCAATGACGGATCCGCGGGTGAGCAGGCACCTGCTGCCACCTCCGCTGCCGCGGAAGCGCCGGCGGCCCCGGACGCCGCAGCCCCGGACGCCGCAGCTGCGGAGGGCGCGGCGCCCCAGGAGCCGGCGCAGCCGCTGACCGCCGCAGGGGAGCTGGGCAAAAAGCTTGAGGGAACACTGGGCACTTTGGCGCAGACCACCAAAACCCCGAACCGCGCCCAAATGCTCAATGCCATGCTCACCGCCGGCGCAGTCAAGGAAAAGACCGAGGTGTCCATTGACATCACCCCCACCGGCCTTGCCGTCGATGCCATTGAGGCAGCCACCTTGGTCGCCGAGGAGTGTGTGGTGGGCCAGGTCCGTGAAGGCAATGTGGCCGTCACGGTTCTTCCCGCACTGGCCTCCGGCCGCTGCTTCGTGGGGGAAGTCCTTCCCCTGCCGTAATGCCCGGGTGCGGCAAATGTGAGTTCTGGCCCTGCACCCACTAACCTTGAGGGCATGGCGGAATTTATTTATACAATGTCCAACGCCCGCAAGGCTGTTGGCGACAAACTCATCCTCGACAACGTAAGCATGTCGTTCTACCCGGGCGCCAAGATCGGCGTCGTGGGTCCCAATGGTGCCGGAAAGTCCACCATTTTGAAGATCATGGCCGGCTTGGACACACCCTCCAACGGTGATGCCCGCCTGAGCCCCGGCTACACGGTGGGCATCCTGCTGCAGGAGCCGCCGCTGAACGAGGAAAAGACCGTTCTGGGCAATGTCCAGGAGGGCGTGGGCGAGATCTACGCAAAGATCACCCGCTACAACGAGATCTCCGAAGAGATGGCCAGCCCCGACGCCGACTTCGACACCCTGCTCGAGGAAATGGGCAAGCTGCAGGAAGCCATTGACGCCGCCGACGCCTGGGACATCGACTCCCAGCTGGAGCAGGCCATGGACGCACTCCAGTGCCCGCCGGGCGACTCCGACGTCACCGTCCTCTCCGGTGGTGAGCGCCGCCGCGTTGCCCTGTGCAAGCTGCTGCTGCAAAAGCCCGACCTGCTGCTGCTCGACGAGCCCACCAACCACTTGGACGCCGAGTCCGTGAACTGGCTGGAACAGCACCTGAAGAACTACGCAGGCGCCGTTTTGGCCGTGACCCACGACCGTTACTTCCTGGACCACGTGGCCGAGTGGATTGCCGAAGTCGACCGCGGCCACCTGTACCCGTACGAAGGCAACTACTCCACCTACCTGGAGAAGAAGCGCGCCCGTTTGGAGGTCCAGGGCAAGAAGGACGCCAAGCAGGCCAAGCGCCTCACCGAGGAACTCGAGTGGGTCCGCTCGAACGCCAAGGGCCGCCAGACCAAGTCCAAGGCCCGTCTGGCCCGCTACGAGGAAATGGCCGCCGAGGCCGACCGCACGCGCAAGCTCGACTTTGAAGAGATCCAGATCCCGCCGGGCCCGCGCCTGGGCGGCATTGTGCTGGAAGCCGAAAACCTGAAGAAGGGCTTTGGCGACCGCATCCTGATCGACGGGCTGACCTTCACCCTGCCCCGCAACGGCATTGTGGGCGTCATTGGCCCGAACGGCGTGGGCAAGTCCACCCTCTTCAAAACCATTGTTGGTCTGGAGGAGCTCGACGGCGGCAAGCTCAAGGTGGGCGAATCGGTCAAGATCTCCTACGCCGACCAGAGCCGCGGCGGCATCGACCCCGACAAGACCCTGTGGGAAGTCGTTTCCGACGGCCTGGACTTCATCCAGGTGGGCCAGGTTGAAATGCCGTCCCGTGCCTACGTGGCCGCCTTCGGCTTCAAGGGCCCGGACCAGCAGAAGAAGGCCGGGGTGCTCTCCGGTGGTGAGCGCAACCGCCTGAACCTGGCGCTGACCCTGAAGCAGGGTGGAAACCTCCTGCTGCTCGATGAGCCCACCAACGACCTTGACGTGGAAACCCTCAGCAGCCTGGAAAACGCGCTGCTGGAATTCCCCGGCTGCGCCGTGGTGGTCTCGCACGACCGTTGGTTCCTGGACCGGATTGCCACCCACATCCTGGCCTACGAAGGCACCGACGAGAACCCGGCCAACTGGCACTGGTTCGAGGGCAACTTCGACTCCTACGAGGAGAACAAGGTGGAGCGCCTGGGCGCCGATGCGGCCCGCCCGCACCGCGTCACCCACCGCCGCCTGACCCGCGACTAATCTCCACGCCTTCCGGGGGCAGCCGCCGGTGCGGCCGCCCACCGGGGCCCCCGGGCGCATGGGCCCAAAAGGAAAGGGCCGGTTCCACCAGGAACCGGCCCTTTTTGTGCCCGCTTGAGGGACGTGCCTCAGCCTGCGTTGGTGCCTTCGGGGATGCGGATCATGCCTTCCTGGGCCACGCTGGCCACCAGGACGCCGTCGCGGTTGTAGAAGCGGCCCTGGTTCAGGCCCCGGGCCTCGGAGGCGCTGGGGGAGCTGGCCACGTACAGCAGCCAGTCATCCACCTGCAGGGGCCGGTGCCACCACATGGCATGGTCCAGGCTGGCCACGCTGATTCCCGGGGTGGACCAGCTGATGCCGTGGCCCCTGAGGGACGGCTCCAGCAGGGTGTAGTCGCTGGCATAGGCCAGGGCCGCGCGGTGCAGGTTCTGGTCCCCGGGCATGGGACCCAGCGTCTTCAGCCACACGGCCGTCTGGGGGACGTGTTCGCCCTTGACGTCAAAGTACACGTTCTCGCCAATGTGGCGGATGTCGAACGGGCGCTCATACGCCCAGGACTTCGCCACGGGGTGGTCAATGCCGCCCAGCAGCTCCGCGGAACTGGGCAGCGATTCGGGGTCCGGCATGCCCTGGGGCATGGCGTCCTGGTGTTCAATGCCATGGTCCGGGCGCTGGAAGGAGGAGATCATGGACAGGATGGGTGCCCCGCCCTGGTAGGCGTGGGTGCGGCGGGCGGAGAAGGAGCGGCCGTCACGCAGGCGCTGCACGCCAAAGGTCAAGGGCGCGGTGGCGTCGCCGGGGCGCAGGAAGTAGCCATGCATGGAGTGCATCAGGTGTTCCCCCTCCATGGTGCGCGCCGCCGCCACGAGCGACTGCGCCAGCACCTGTCCGCCAAAGAGGCGCGGGTGCGGGGCAAGGGCATCGCCGAGGCCCACAAAGATGTCCTCATCGGTGGCGGCGCCTTCGGCATTGGACAGGTCCAGGATCTGCAGCAGGGTTTCCATGGGGGTCAGGTCGGTGCTGGAATTCATAAACGTGACTCTATGTGTCGGCCCCCGGTGCCACCAACAAGCCACGCGGCACAGGGGTGTGCCAGTGCTTGTGAGCTTGGGTACTTCAATTGCCCGTGCGCGCACGCCTTTGACATGATGAAGCCATGGCTCCCGGCATTGAAGTTCCCCAGCAAATCCGCTTCGGCGACATTGACTCCTACCACCACGTAAACAACGTGGTCTATCTGCAGTACCTGGAGGACGCCAGGGTGGCCTTGACACACACGCCGCTGCCCGGCGGCGGCACCATCACCGATCTGGTGGGCCGGGATGTGTTTACGCTGGTGGGCCGGCATGAAATCGAGTACCTGGCGCCACTGGAGTTCCGCACCGCGCCCGTATTCACCAACATTTGGGTCACCGGCATTGGCGGCTCCAGCTTTGAACTGGGCTACACCGTGGCCGAGGCCGGCTCCAGCGTGGTCTACGTCCAGGCCACCACCTCCATGGTCCTGGTCTCGCGCACCACCGGCCGCCCCGTCCGTCTGACGGAGGAGCAGCGTGCGGCCCTGGAAACCTGGCGCGGGGACCCGGTGGCCTTCCGGCGCCCCAGCCGCACCGCCAGCATGGAAAGTGGCCAGGCATGAGCGTGGGCACCAGCGCCGGCGAGCTGGTTTTGGGCGATCCCGGCACCGTTGCGGACCTGCGCACCTTTGTGACCCGCGCCCGCACGGCGGACGACGGCGCCATCCGCCTTCAGGGGGCCGGCAACGTCCTTGCCGCCTACGTGTGCGTCATGCGCGCCAAGCTGCTGGGGGAGGGCACCCCCACCATCCTGGGGCTGCGCACCATGGCGCTGGGAACGGCGTCGGACGTTGATGTGACGGTGCCGCTGGCAGCCGTGGCCGACCGGCTGGCACGCATGGACGCCAACGAGCTGGCGCTGCCGGTGCCGCCCATGACCGTCAATGAATCATGGGCCGCCGTCAGTGCGCCGCGCGGGGCGTGGGAGCAGCAGGGAAACATTCCCGCCGAGGCCTTGATCGAGGCGGCAAAGACCGGTGTGCAGGAGGTGGGGCAGGTGATGCCCGTCAATCCAGGTGCCCTGCTGGTCAACAACATCCGCGCGTCGGTGTGGGGACGGACCATGCCGGATGTCCCGGGCGCGGTTCCGGCCGGAGCGGCCTTTGCCGCCTACGCCCTGGGGTTTGTGGCGCCGGGCGAAACGGCGGCCATCTTCACCTCGCACCGCTGGGTGCGGATCAGCACGGAGCGCGGACACATTCTGGTGCGCCCGCGCTCGGTGTTGTGACAAATGCTGGTGTAGCTGTGCTTAGAGGCCCGGGTCCGAAGGTGCGTTGACCATGGAGTGGGCGGCCCGCTCCATGTAGTCCCACAGCGTTTCGCGCTGGAGCGGGGCAAGGTCCACCGAATCAATGCCCTGGCGCATGGCGTCCAGCCAGCGGTCGCGGGCCTCCGGCGTCACGGCGAAGGGCATGTGGCGCATGCGCAGGCGCGGGTGGCCACGCTCTTCCAGATAGGTGCGCGGGCCGCCCCAGTACTGCTCGGTGAACAGCAGCATGCGCCGCTCGGCCGGGCCCAGGTCCTCCTCCGGGTACATGGCGCGCAGCACGGGATCCGCAGCCACGCCCTCATAGAAGACGCGGATGATTTTGGCGAAGGTTTCATGCCCGCCCACCTGGCCGTAAAAGGTGTCGGAGTAGTCCGGAGCCCCGGTGGCCGGGGCATCTGCAGCCGCGGACGTGCCGGGAGTCCCCACAGGCAGACCAGGGGTGGGCGCGCTGCGGCCCGGAGCGGGCGCCGGTCCCTGGGACGGGGCCCCCAGGCCGGGGGTGGGGAGCTGTGCTTTACTCATGAACGCGTCCAAGCCTTCTATTCTGCTGATTCGTCTACGTGGTGGTGGGGGGCGGCACCGGGACGCACGGCTTCGGAGGCTTCCGCGGCGGCGGGCGGCCGGTAGTTTCCCTTGGAACGGTTGCCCAAACGCAGGATCTCACCATTGCGCAGGTACCACAGCGTGCCGTCCAGGGCCATGACGCGGGTGATGCGCAGGCCCAGGTATTCCACCGTGCCCACCACCTCGCTGGTTTCAATCACATCGCCAATGCCGTACTGGTCCTCCAGGGTGATGAACACCCCGGCCAGGAAGTCACGGATGAGCTGCTGGGCACCAAAACCAATGGCAATGCCCACCACGCCCACGCTGGCCAGCAGCGGGGAAATGTCTATGTCAAAGGCCAACAGCACATAGAAGCCGGTGATCACTGACACCAGGCCGGTCAACACGGAGTTGAGCAAGGTGCCAATGGTGCGGGCGCGCTGCACCCGCCGCTCATGGTCCAGGGCCTTGACCATGGGGTTGATGCCCCGGAGCATGGGGGTGGCCCACCCCACCCGCCTGTCAGCGAAGGGGGTCCGCTCCGTCTGGGCGTGTTTGACCACCATCCGCACCAGGTAATGCAGGACCAGCCACACGATCAGGCCCACTGCGATGGCGATGCCCGCTTCGGCGAGGCTGCCCCACAGTTTGTCGAGCCCATTGTCAATCTCTTCAAGTGCTTGCACGCGAAAAAATACCTTAATTCGTTGGGAACGGGGTACCCATCCAGCGTAACAGCGGCGCCTGATCAGTCGCTGGTGGCCGCCAGCAGGCCCGGTGTGTGATGCACGGGGAAGTTCAGGCTGCGGGCAATGAAGCACTTTGCGGCGGCTTCTGCATGCAGCGACAGTGCCAGCTCACGCGTGGCCGGGTCCGCAACATAAATTTTTGGTTGCAGCGTGGCTGAGCTGAACTGGCCGCTGCCGTCGCCGTTGAGCGTCAAGGTCCCCGTGGCGGTGTCCTCATATTTTGTGACGACTATCCCATGGCTGGCGGCAACGTGCAGGTAGGAGAGCATGTGGCATTGTGCCAGGGACGTCAGCAGCAGCTGTTCGGGATTCCACCTGTCCCGGTCGCCGTGGAATTTCCTGTCGGCGGAGCCCAGCAGCGCCGGCACACCCTCGGCGGTCACCGTGTGGTCACGGCCGTAGGCCTTGTAGTCGCGGGTGCCAAAGCCCCGGTTCCCGGTCCAAAAAACGTTGATTTCAAACTGCTGATCATTGAGCGCCATAGTTCAGCATAGAACGCCCCGGACCCAACAGTGCCCGGGGCGGAAGAAGTTCTCCGGTCCCGGGCACTGGTGCTGACGTGCCTTACTGGTCGGCGGCCTGTGCGCGCAGGGCCCGGGCCACGCCGTCGCGGCTTTCCACCAGCAGCCGCCGCAGCGCCGGTGCGTCCTGGCCCAGCTGGGCCAGGAACGCGTCCGTGGCGTCGAGCGTGGCTTGGGAAACCAGCTGCACCGGGTACAGCCCGGTGATGATGGTGGAGGAGGTCTCATAGGACCGGGTGTCCCACACCTCCTTGATGGCGGCAAAGTACTTGGCCACATAGGGTTCCAGCAGCGTCAGGTCCCACACCTTGGTGAAGCCGGCAATGGCTGCCCGCTGCACGGCATTGGCGCCCTCGCCGTCGACCACCACCGACTGCCAGGTCTCGGCCTTGGCTTCCGGGGTGGGGATGGCCGCAAGTGCGGTGGCTGCGGCGAGCTGGCCGTTTTGGGTGTTGTCAGCCGCGAGCGCGGCCTCAATCTCGGCATTGGCGGCCCGTCCGCCGGCTGCCAGGGAAATCAGCAGCTCCCAGCGCATGTCGGTGTCCAGGGTGAGCCCGCCCAGGTTTTCCGTGCCCTCCAGAAGTCCGCGCACCCGGTCCAGCTGCTCCTGGGACTGGGCGTGGGCGGCAAAGGCCTTTACAAACTGCAGTTGGGCGTCGGAGGCAGGTGCTGCCGCCTGGGCCAGCTGCCACAGGTATTCGGCGGCGGCCAGGGCGGTGGTTTTTTGGTGCTGGGGCGCCACGTAGTAGTGCAGGGCGGTGGAGAGCTGGCGCAGCAGCACCATGATGACGGTGGAATCGCTTTCGTGCCCAATGGTGGCCAGCACAAAGTCCACGTAGTCGCGCGCCGGGGTTTCGCCGTCGCGCGCGGCATCCCAGGCCGAGGCCGACACCAGGGTGCGCGGCAGGGATTCCTTGAAGTCCTTCAGATGGGTTTTGGCGGTGGCCAGCGACTGTGGGTCCAGGCGGATCTTGGCGTAGGCCAGGTCGTCGTCGTTGAGCAGGATCAACGCCGGGCGGGCCATGCCCACCAGCTCCGGCACGGGTGTCACGGCGCCGTCAACATCGAGTTCCACCCGGTGGGTGCGCACCAGTTTGCCGGCGTCCCCGCCCTCGGTGGCCAGCTCGTAAAAGCCCACGGCCGCCCGGTGCGGGCGCAGGGTGGGGTGTTCGTCCACGGCGGACTGGAGGATGGCGAAGGAGGTGATGACGCCGTCGTCGGTGGTTTCCACCGCCGGCTTGAAGGTGTTGACGCCGGCGGTCTCCAACCACACGCGGGTCCACGCGGAGAGGTCCCGGCCGCTGGCGGCCTCCAACTCCACCATCAGATCCGGCAGTTCGGTGTTGGACCAGGCGTGCTTGGCGAAGTAGGCGCGCACCCCTGCCATGAACTCCTCCTGGCCCACCCAGGCCACCAGCTGGCGCAGCACCGAGGCGCCCTTGGCGTAGGTGATGCCGTCAAAGTTCACCAGCACGTCCTCAAGATCATTGATCTCGGCCTTGATGGGGTGGGTGGAGGGCAGCTGGTCCTGGCGGTAGGCCCAGCTCTTCTCCAGGGAGGAAAAGGTGGTCCAGGAATCCACGTACTGGGTGTTCTCGGCCGCGGCCAGGGTGGACATGAACTCGGCGAAGGATTCATTGAGCCACAAATCATTCCACCAGCGCATGGTGACCAGGTCCCCAAACCACATGTGGGCGAGTTCGTGCAGTATGGTGATGGCGCGGCGTTCCACCATGGCGTCGGTGACCTTGGAGCGGAACACATAGCTTTCCAGGAACGTCACGGCCCCGGCGTTCTCCATGGCGCCGGCATTGAATTCCGGGACAAAGAGCTGATCGTACTTGGGGAACGGGTACGGGGTGCCGAACTGCTTTTCAAAGAACTCAAAGCCCTGCCGGGTCAAGGCAAAGACGTTTTCGGCATCCAGGTGCTCCATGAGCGACTTGCGGGCAAAGACGCCCAACGGGATGGTGCGCCCGTCGGAGCTGGTGAGTTCGCTGCGCACGTTCTCATAGGGGCCGGCAATGAGGGCGGTGATGTAGCTGGACATCTTCAGGGTCGGCTCGAAGTGCCAGGTGGCGCGGCCTTCCCCGGCCGGGACAGGCTCCGGGGTGGGGGAGTTGGAGATGACGTCCCAGTGCGCGGGCGCCGTGATGTGGAAGGTGAAGGTGGCCTTCTGGTCGGGCTGTTCAAAGACGGCAAACATGCGCCGGGAATCGGGCACCTCAAACTGGCTGTACAGGTACACCTCCCCGTCCACGGGATCCACAAAGCGGTGCAGGCCCTCCCCGGTGTTCATGAACAAGGCATCGGCCTTGACGGTGAGCACGTTCTCGGCGGCGAGGTTCGGCAGCTGGATGCGCACGCCGTCGGACACCTCCGCCGGGTCCAGCTCCACGCCATTGAGGTTCACGCTGTGCACGTCGTGGGTGACGGCGTCAATGAACGACGACGCGCCCTCCTTTGCGGTGAAGCGCACCGTGGTGGTGGCGGCGAAGGTGGTCTCCGAGGTGGTCAGGTCCAGGCTGACGTCGTAGCTGCTGACTGTGAGCGTATCCGTGCGCGCAATGGCTTCGGCGCGGGTGAGGTTCATACCGGGCAAGGTGGTGCCTTTCCGTTGGGTCGGGAGCTTCCAGCGGCGCGGGGTATGTGCGCGGAACGCTCACGGCTTGGTGGCGCAATGCTTTGAGTGTTCCACGTTACTCCCGGGTAGAGCGGAATTGAACTTGTTCCCGGTGCGCCCCTTGGGGGAGTGTTGATGAAGGCAGGCCCCACGCAGGGGGCGCGCCGCCGCCATCCGGGGGGAGCCCGGTGCGGAGACTTGGTGGAAGGGGAACGTTTTTCATGGGGGAGCAGCTTCGCAGCACGGCCGCAGAGGCGCTGTACAACAGGCGGTGGCTGGTGGGGCTGGTGCTGGGCCCGGTGCTGCTGGCCCTGGCCGCGGCGGCATGGATGCTGGGCGTGGCCGGGAGTCTGCCGCAGGAACTTGCCACCCACTGGAACGCCAGGAACGAGGTGGATGGCTGGATGTCCCTGTCCGGGGTGGTGTGGATGACCCTGGCCATGGGCGCCCTCGGTGCCGTCATCGCACCGCTGGCGGTGCTGATGCGCGCCCAGTCGGCGCTGCTGGCCCGCGTGGGTGTGGGCGTGGGGATCGCCTTTGCGGTGGGGCTGGTGGGCCTTTCGGTGGCCATGGTGGCAGCTCAGGTGGATCTGGCGGACTCTTCCCAGGCCCAGTTGCACGGCGGCGTGATGGCCGCCGGTATTGCCGCGGCCTTCGTGGCGGCCGGTGCCGCCTGGTGGGCGTACCGGCCCGGTGACGTGGTGCGGGCCGAAAACGTGGAGGTGGCGGCCGTGAAGGCCGCCCTGGCCGCCGCGGATTCCCCGGTGGCCCTGGCCGCCCGGCGCCAGGCCGCCGGCGGGGAAACCCTGCGCCTGAAGGTGTCGATGGGCCGCCGGGGGTGGCTGCTCAGCGCGGGCGTGGGAGGCCTTGTGGCCTTGTGCACCTGGTTCATCTGGCCCTGGCTGGCCCTGTCCGGTCTGGTGCTGGGATGGCTTGCCTGGGTGTTCACCGCCGGCACCGCCGTGATTGGCCCCGATGGTGTGAAGGTCCTGGCCGGCGGCTTTTGGAAGGTCATGCCCTTGGCCTGGAAGGAGGTCCGCTCGGCGTCGGTGGAGCACATTGCGGCCTTGGACATGGGCGGCTGGGGCTACCGCATGAACGGCGGCAGCGTGGGTTTCATCACCGCCAGCGGTCCGGCGGTGGTGCTGGAAGCAGGCTTTTCCCAACGGTTCGTGATCTCCATGCCGGATGCGGCCACGGCGGCGCGGGCCGCGGCGCTCGCGGACGCTTATGTTCAAGCGCAAAAAGTGCAACGCTAGTGCCATGAAATCCAGTCCCGACCCCGAACACCATGTCAGCCGGGTCGATGCCCGGGCCCTGCGCTTTGCCCTGACCTTCCCCGTGCTTTTGTCGGTGGCCCTGGCCGTGGGTGGCCTGCTGCTCACCCCCGGGCTGCCGCGGGGCATTGAACTGCCGTGGGGCGGCGGTGCCGTCCCCGTGCCCCTGTTCCTCATGGTGGCGGCCGCCTCCATGGTGGGCGCCGGCGGGGGTCTCGGTGCCTTGGGCGCCAACACCGCGTTTCCGGGCACCACCCGCCGGGTGCTGCTGGGTGTGGCCATGGCCGTGCAGCTGTCACTGTTCAGTCTGTTTGTGGCAGCCCTGCTGGGGCAGGGGGCCGCCGGCGAACTTCCGCCGCAGCGGGTCTCCGGCTTTGTGGTGCTGATGGGCTGCGGCCTTGCCGCGGCCATGGGCGTGGTGCTGGCCCTGTCCTTCAAGCCCGAAGAGCAGTGGAGCGCGGCGGACGACGCCGCCCTGGCCGCCCTGGCCCATCCGGAGCAGGCGGCCGTGCAGGGGCGGGTGGGCTATTTCCTGCACCCGCGCAGCTCCGTGATCATCATGATCCTGCTCGCGGCCCTGCTCCCGGGTGCCCTGCTGGCCATCCTCTCGCCGTGGATCCTGCTGGCCATGGTGCTGGCGGCCTTGGCGGGCATTGCCCTGCTGAGCGCCAGCGTTGTTGCCGAAAACCGCCGGATCACTGTCAAAATGCTGGGCTTTGTACCTGTCATCACCGTCCCCTGCAGCCAGGTGGCAGCCGCCGGGGCCCTGGAACTCACAGTTGCCGGGAACGGCGGCCGTGGCCTGCGCAGGCGCCGCGGATCCGTCAGCTTTCTCGCCCGCCCAGGTGCCGGCGTCGTCCTGCGCACGCACGACGGCGGCAGGGTGGTCCTCGGCGCCCCGGACCTTGAGGTGGCCGAGGAGTTCGCGGCCTGGGTGAACGGCAGGGCCGGCGAAACACCGCCGCAGCCCCCCGGCGGGTAGGGGCGCACGCCAGGCCCCGGCGTCGGGACCGGCGCGGGTCCCCGGCGTGGTGGACCCCCGCACCATGGGTAGGGTTAAGGCATCAACTGTTCGTCAACCCAAAGGAACCTTCCGTGCGCGTTCACATTGCAACCGACCATGCTGGCATGGAGCTCAGCGCCCACCTCATTGAAGTGCTGTCCGCCAAGGGCTACGAGATGGTGGACCACGGGCCGGCCGCCTACGACGCCGAGGACGACTACCCCTCCTTCTGCATCAATGCCGCGCAGGCCGTGGCCACCGAGCAGGAGGCAGGCATGGACGCGCTGGGCATCGTGCTTGGCGGCTCCGGCAATGGCGAGCAGATGGCAGCGAACAAGGTCAAGGGCGTCCGCGCAGCGTTGGCCTGGAACCTCTCCACCGCCAAGCTGGCCCGCGAGCACAACAACGCCAATGTGGTCGCCGTGGGCGGTCGCCAGCACAGCGTGGCGGAAGCGGCTGAAATCATTGAGGCCTTTTTGTCCGAGCCGTTCAGCAACGCCGAACGCCACGTGCGCCGCATCAATAAAATTGCCCAGTACGAGACCACAGGTGTTGTGCCCGAATAGCTCCACCGCAGCCACGAAAGCAGGGACCATTCATGCCTGAGGGACATTCAGTGCACCGGCTGGCACGCCAGTTCCAGGACGTCTTTGGCGGCGCGGAGCTGGCGGTGTCCAGCCCGCAGGGCAGGTTTGCCGCCGGCGCCGGGCTGCTGGACGGCCGGATCCTGGAGCGTGCCCAGGCCCACGGGAAACAGCTGTTTCTGCACTTCTCCCACGACCGGGTGCTGCGTGTCCACCTGGGCCTGTACGGGGCCTGGAGCTTTGGCGGCGATTCCACCTTCACCGGGGCCTCCAGCATTGGCGCGCCGCGCCGCGTGGGTGAAACTGAACTGCGCGGCGGCGCCTCCTCCGGTTCCCCAGCCGGCCCCGGCGCCTCAGCTGATCCCAGTTCGTCAGCAGATCCCAGTGCCGATGCCGCCCCGCCCCCGCCGCAGGGTGCGGTGCGGGTGCGGCTGGTCTCCGCCCATGGCTGGGCGGATCTGCGCGGACCCACGGCCTGCGAGGTCATCAGCCCCGCCGAGGCGGTGGCGGCCCTGGCCAAGCTGGGGCCGGATCCGCTGCATAACGAACCCGGGGACGGCGAGGAGTTTGCCCGCCGAATCCGCAGCAGCAGCACCTCCATTGCCCTGCAGCTGATGAAACAGGACGTGCTGGCCGGGGTGGGCAACATCTACCGCGCCGAGACCCTGTTCCGGCGCGGGCTGAACCCCACACTGCCCGGGCGGTCCCTGCAGCAGGAGGAGGCGCTGGCCCTGTGGGCGGACGTGGCGGCCATCATGGCCGACGGCGTGCACGACGGCACCATCATCACCACCGAACTGCCGGAACGGCCCTCGGGACTCGGCGCCGCCGTCGGACATGGACTGGCCGCCGCCACAACGGCAGCATCAGGCACAGCCGCCGCCGGGGCGGCCCTGCCCTGCGGCAACAGCCAGGTTCCCCGCGAGGAGGCCCATTACGTGTACAAGCGCGAAAAGCTGCCGTGCCGGCGCTGCGGCACGGCACTGGCCGTGACCCTGCTGGCGGCCCGGAAACTATACTGGTGTCCCAGCTGCCAAAGCTGACCGCCGGCACCGCGCCGGTGCCTGGCCGGCACCTCGGCGGCGCCGGCAACGGCAGGTGCCGGTCACGATTTGCGGCAGCGGCAAAGTCGTTGATAGTGTTACGGAGTTGTCCGGCCACAAGCCGAATTCCAGCGGGGGCGTAGCTTAATGGTAAAGCCTCAGTCTTCCAAACTGATTACGCGGGTTCGATTCCCGTCGCCCCCTCCAAATCATCCCCGGCCCGCACGGCCGGGGATTTTCTTTTGCCCGCAGCCGGGCACCGGCGCCGGCGGCCCATGCGCGGCGATTGTGCATATGGCCTTTCTTGCCCGTAGACTAATGCGGTCATTACGGGGCGTAGCGTAGTGGCTAGCGCGCCTGCTTTGGGAGCAGGAGACCGCAGGTTCGAGTCCTGTCGCCCCGACTTCAGCATTATTGCGTTCACTTTGGTCAGTGACTGCCCATGTGCTGGGGCCTAATATCCATCAACAGACCATCAGGAGTACCACGCTGTGAAGAGCGCTGTCGAAAACCTCACACCCACCCGGGTCAAGCTCGATGTCGAGGTTTCCTTTGAGGAATTGAAGCCGAGCATTGCTGAGGCCTACAAGACAATTGCCACACAGGTGCAGGTGCCTGGCTTCCGCAAGGGCAAGGTCCCCAACAAGCTGATCGACCAGCGTGTGGGCCGCGGCTACGTGCTGGAGACGGCCATCAACTCCGGCCTCAACGGCTGGTACCAGGAAGCAGTTGTCGAGAACAAGCTCATTCCCCTGAGCCGTCCCGAGGTGGAAATCACCGAGGTTCCCGACCCCACCGCCACCGACGGTGTGGTGAAGTTCCACGTCGAAATTGACATCCGCCCCGAAATTGAGCTGCCCGACTACGAGGGCCTCGAAGTTGAGGTTGCCGCACTCGAGACCTCCGACGAAGACACGGAGAAGGAACTCGACGAGCTGCGCGCCCGTTTCGGAACCTTGATTGCCGTGGACCGTCCGGCCGCCGACGGTGACTTCCTCACCATCAACATTGCCGCCAAGATCGACGACGTCGAGGTTGACTCGGCTTCCGACCTTTCCTACCAGATTGGCGCGGGCAACATGCTCGAAGGCCTGGACGAGGCCGCAACCGGCCTGTCCGCCGGCGAAGAAGCCATCTTCAACACCAAGCTGGCCGGTGGCGAGCACGCCGGTGAAGAAGCGCTTGTCACCGTCAAGGTCACCTCCGTCAAGGTCCGTGAACTGCCCGAGGCCAACGACGACTTTGCCCAGCTGGCTTCCGAGTTCGACACCATTGCCGAGCTGAAGGAGGACTTGGCCAAGCAGGCCGCCGAATCCAAGACCGTGGAGCAGGGTGTTGAGGCACGCGACCTGGTGCTGGAGAAGCTCGTTGAGCTCGTTGAGGTTCCCGTCCCGGACTCGGTTGTGGCCGAGCAGCTCGAGCAGCACTTCAAGGCCGAGAACTCCCACGGCGGCGAAGAGCACGACACCGAAGAGCACCGCGCCGAAATCACGGAAAACACGCAGAAGGCCTTCCGCAACGAAATCATCCTTGACGCCATTGCCGAGAAGGAGGAAGTCAGCGTCAGCCAGGCTGAGTTGATTGACTACATTGTTTCCTCCGCCAGCCAGTACGGCATGGAGCCGAACCAGTTCGCCCAGATGCTGGACTCCTCCGGCCAGGTCAACATGATCGTTGGCGAAGTCCGCCGCCGCAAGGCCCTGGCAGCAGTGCTGGGCAAGGCAGTGGTGAAGGACTCCAAGGGCAACGTTGTTGACCTGAGCGATTTTGTCTCCGTCCCCGCCGAGGAAGAGGAAGCCCCTTCCGAGGACGAGGTCATTGAGCCCACCGCAGTGAGCGAGCCGGACGAGACCCGCGTCTAGTTCCCGGTGGTGAAAGCCACGTGATGCCAGCCGTTGCCGGCCCCTCCAGGGGCCGGCAACGGCTTTTTTGTCCCCGGGGCCAACTGCCCGCCGGCGGAGCGTTGCGCCCCTGGCGGAAGCATGTTCGGGGATCGTGCGCCGACAGCGAACAGTGCCGTCAAGGACGCCAAAACGCCGCTGAAAAAGGCTACTGTCCAAGTAGTGAACATTAGTGATGGCAGCCGGGCACGCCCGGCGGGCCGCACGAAGGAGAGGTAGATCCACCATGGCACAGCACAGCACCCCCACAATGGCCGGCACGGACCCCAGCGGCCAGGACCAGTACATTTACAACCGCCTGCTGAAGGAACGCATCATTTGGCTCGGGTCCGAAGTCCGCGACGACAACGCCAACCTCATCTGCTCGCAGCTGCTGCTGCTCTCGGCGGAGGATCCTGAAAAGGACATTTACCTTTACATCAACTCTCCCGGCGGTTCGGTGACGGCCGGCATGGCCATTTATGACACCATGCAGTTCATCCCCAACGACGTCGTCACCGTCGCCACCGGCCTGGCCGCCTCCATGGGACAGTTCCTGCTCTCCTCAGGCACCAAGGGCAAGCGCTATGCCACGCCCAACGCCCGCATCCTGATGCACCAGCCCTCCGGCGGCATTGGCGGAACGGCGTCGGACATCAAGATCCAGGCGGAACTGATCCTGCACATGAAGAAGGTCATGGCCGAACTGACGGCCGAGCAGACCGGCCAGGACGTGGAGAAGATCCTGAAGGACAACGACCGTGACAAGTGGTTCACGGCCGAGCAGGGCCTGGAATACGGCTTCTTCGACAAGATCGCCCGCAATGCAACATCCGTGTCCGGTGGCGGCGGAACCAACGCCAAGTAATTGGCCAAAGAACAGATTTCAGGAGCAACAATCATGACCTACAACTTTGGCGGCACTGCATTTGGCAACACCGCCGGCGAGATGCCCTCCAGCCGCTACGTGCTTCCCCAGTTCGAGGAGCGCACGCCCTACGGCTTCAAGCGCCAGGACCCCTACACCAAGCTCTTTGAGGACCGGATCATCTTCCTCGGAGTGCAGGTGGATGACGCCTCCGCAGATGACGTGATGGCGCAGCTGCTGGTGCTTGAGGCCGATGACACCGACCGTGACATCACCTTGTACATCAACTCACCCGGCGGCTCATTCACGGCCATGACGGCCATTTAT
The DNA here is from genome assembly GCF_042668835.1 of Specibacter sp. NPDC057265. Lineage (NCBI taxonomy): Bacteria > Bacillati > Actinomycetota > Actinomycetes > Micrococcales > Micrococcaceae > Specibacter > Specibacter sp. NPDC057265. The sequence goes on along the minus strand of NZ_JBHUYE010000002.1, from coordinate 148,795 downwards.
GACACCATGCAGTTCATCCGCCCGGAAATCCAGACCGTGTGCCTGGGCCAGGCGGCCTCGGCGGCGGCAGTGCTGCTGGCCGCCGGTGCCCCCGGCAAGCGCCTGGCACTGCCCAACGCCCGCGTGCTCATCCACCAGCCGGCACTGTCCGGCGGCCAGGGTGGCCAGGCCTCCGACCTGGAAATCCAGGCCAATGAGGTCATGCGCATGCGTGAATGGCTGGAAAACACCTTGTCAGCCCACTCGGGGCGCACCCCCGAGCAGGTCAACAACGACATTGAGCGTGACAACATTCTCACTGCAGCCCAGGCCAAGGACTACGGCCTGATCGACGAGGTCCTGGCACCCCGGAAAATCAAGCCCTCAGCCATCACCCGCTAAGGCGCCATCAAGGGCCAAATGCCGGGGCAGGGGATAAAAATCCCCCTGCCCCGGCGTTTGCATTCCACCCAATGTCGGAGCCTTGGCCTAGAGTGGAACATATCTTGCAGGACCTCCCGCAGCACCCGCTGGGGGAGTGGAACAGTGCAAAGGCAGCGCGCATGGTGCGGGCGCTTTTGTGAAAGGACACAGCCATGGCCAGGATGGGCGAAAGCACCGATCTGCTGAAGTGCTCCTTTTGCGGCAAAAGCCAGAAGCAGGTTCGGAAGCTGATTGCCGGACCCGGCGTCTACATTTGTGATGAATGCATTGAACTGTGCAATGAAATCATTGATGAGGAACTCGCCGAAGTCACGGACCTTGAGTCCTTTGAACTGCCCAAGCCCCGCGAGATCTTTGATTTCCTGCAGGAGTACGTGATTGGCCAGGAACCCGCCAAGCGGTCCCTGGCCGTGGCCGTCTACAACCACTACAAACGCATCCAGTCCGGTCACGCCGTGAAGAGCACCACCATTTCCGCCGGTGAGCATGACGATGTGGAAATAGCCAAGTCCAACATCCTGCTGGTGGGACCCACCGGCTGCGGCAAGACCTACCTGGCGCAGACCCTGGCCCGACGCCTGAACGTTCCCTTCGCCGTTGCCGACGCCACCGCCCTGACGGAGGCCGGTTATGTGGGTGAGGATGTGGAGAACATCCTCCTGAAACTGATCCAGGCAGCGGACTTTGATGTCAAAAAAGCCGAACAGGGCATCATTTACATTGATGAAATTGACAAGATCTCACGTAAATCCGAGAACCCCTCCATCACCCGTGACGTCTCCGGGGAAGGTGTGCAGCAGGCCCTGCTGAAGATTCTGGAAGGAACGGTGGCCTCGGTGCCGCCGCAGGGCGGGCGCAAGCATCCCCACCAGGAGTTCATCCAAATTGACACCACCAATGTCCTGTTCATTGTGGCGGGCGCCTTTGCCGGCCTGGAGGAAATCATTGGTTCACGGGCGGGCAAGAAGGGCATTGGCTTTGGTGCCCCGCTCAGCGCCCTGAAGCAGTCCGAGGCCAGCTACGCCGACGTCATGCCCGAGGACCTGTTGAAGTTTGGCCTGATCCCGGAATTCATTGGCAGGCTCCCCGTCATCACCACCGTGTCCCAACTGGATCGCACCTCGCTGATTCAAATTCTGACCAAGCCCCGCAACGCCCTGGTCAAGCAGTACCAAAAAATGTTCCTGCTTGACGGGGTGGAACTTGATTTTGCCGATGATGCCCTCACCGCCATTGCCGACCTCGCCTTGGCCAGGGGGACCGGGGCACGGGGACTGCGCGCCATCCTGGAGGAGGTGCTGCAGCCGGTCATGTTTGACCTGCCCAGCCGGGAGGACATTGCCACGGTGGTCATCAGCGCCGACGTGGTGGCCCGCAAGGCTGAACCCACCCTCATTCCCCATGAGGTGGCGGCCAAGCGCCGCAACAAATCAGCCTAGTTCCAGCCGCTGCCGGCCGTCTCCGCCGCTGGCGGTGGAAAGCAGCCGCCCCAGGAATAGCGGCCGCTGCCGGCCCGTTGTGCCAGTAACGGCCCCCGCGCCCAGCTGTTGCCCGCCCCCTACCCCAGGAGATCTTTCATGACTGAAAATGCTGTTGCCGCCACTGAATCCGCCGATTTCTGGTTCGACCCCACCTGCCCCTTCGCCTGGGTGACCTCACGGTGGATCAGCGAAGTGGAGCAGGTCCGCCCCATCAAGGTCCACTGGCATGTGATGAGCCTGGCTGTGCTGAACGAGAACAACCAGGACCTGCCGGCGGACTACCAGGCCGCCATGGCCAGGGCTTGGGGCCCGGTCCGGGTCATCATCGCCGCCGCACAGGAGCACGGCGCCTCATACATCAAGGCGCTCTACGACGCCATGGGAACCCGCATCCACCACGACTCCAACAAGGACATGGACGACGTCATTGCCCAGTCCCTGGCGGAGGTGGGCCTGCCGGCGGAACTGGCTGCGGCCGCAGGCACCGACAAATACGACACCGCACTGCGCGCCAGCCACTCCGAAGGCATTGAGCAGGTGGGTCAGGACGTTGGCACCCCCATTGTCGCTTTCAACGGCACAGCATTCTTTGGCCCGGTCATCACCCGCATCCCCCGCGGGGAAGACGCCGGCAGGCTGTGGGACGCCACCGTGACGTTGGCCAGCTTCCCCTCCTTCTTTGAACTCAAGCGCAGCCGCACCGAAGATCCCGAGTTCCACTAGAAAGCTGCCAAGGCCCCTTCTTCGCTGCACAGCGTCTTCGCGCTGCAGCGGGGAGGGGGGCATTTTTGGCCCCCGAGGGGCCTTTTGTTTGAGTTCACCTGCTTTTCACCGGGCGGTTGCCGCAGGCAGCATTGATTGTCACCTTAGGTTGTCAGAGTCGAAGCGTGAAGGTTGCCATAGTTGCTGAATCGTTCCTGCCGGAGATGAATGGGGTCACCCATTCACTACTAAAAGTCCTGCAGCACCTGCAGATGCGTGGAGACCAGGTGCTGGTGATTGCCCCCTCGACATTGGAAAATGCCCCGGGCGTTGTCTTGGGAGCCAAGATCCACAGGCTGCCGGCGGTGGCCCTCACCGGGTACCGCAATGTTCGGGTTGCCGTGGGCGGGGTGGGGCCGGTGAAGGCACTGCTGGCCGAGTTCCGGCCCGATGTGGTCCACCTGGCTTCACCGTTTGTGCTGGGCTGGCGCGCCGTCAGGGCCGCCAATGAGCTGGGAATTCCCAGCGTGGCCGTCTACCAGACCGATGTGCCGGCCTACGCCGGCCGGTACGGACTGCAGTTTTTGGAAAATTGGGCGTGGCAGCGTGTGGAGCGGATCCACGAAGCCGCCACAACGACCCTTGCCCCGTCCACGGACTCCGTCAACAAACTGCGCGGCCACGGCATCCCCCGCGTGGAGTTGTGGCGCCGGGGCGTGGACGCCGAACGTTTTCATCCAAGCAAGCGCAGCGAGGCTTTTCGCCGCCGCCATGCTCCGCAGGGCCAAAAAATCATTGGCTACGTGGGCCGCCTGGCACTGGAAAAGCAGGTCCAGGACCTTGCCGTGCTTGCCGGCATCCCCAATACCAAGCTGGTGATTGTAGGTGACGGTCCACAGCGGGCAAGCCTGCAGACGCGGTTGCCCAGTGCCCGCTTCACAGGATTTCTAAAGGGGGAAGAACTGGCGCATGCCATGGCGTCCTTTGATCTCTTTGTGCACCCCGGCGAGCTGGAAACCTTCTGCCAGACCATTCAGGAGGCCATGGCCTCGGGCGTCCCCGTGGTGGCCACGGGCCGTGGCGGGCCGGTGGATTTGGTGGATTCCTCACGCACCGGCTGGCTCTATGCCCCCGGGGACTTGACCCAACTGCGTGACTACGCGGCGGACCTTCTGGGGGATGAGACCAAACGCCGCGCCTTCGGCGAGGCCGCCTGCCGGCAGGTCCAAGGCAGCAGTTGGTTCAGTGTGTGTTCACAACTGGTGGAACTGTACGCCCAGGCCATCGCCAAACAACCACAGCTGCTGTCTCAATCCCACTGGCGCGCATGAGGGATGGCGAAAGGCCTGCCCGGGCATCCGGGGATGCTTAGGTGAGTGGGTCCGCTGCTGCGAAGGCAGCTGGTGCGGGCATGCCCGGCCGTTATGTGGCCTTGGGGGATTCGTTCACTGAAGGGGTGGGGGACGCCCACGGTTATCTGCCCAATGGTGTCCGGGGTTGGGCGGACCGTGTGGCGGAAGGGCTTGCCAGGGCCGAGCCCGGCTGGCAGTACGCCAACCTCGCCGTTCGCAGCAAGCGGCTGCGGCATGTCATTGCCGAACAACTGGACCCCGCACTCGCCATGGACCCCACGTTGATCACCCTTTACGCCGGCGGCAACGACGTCATGGACCTGGGCACCACCGTGCAGGAAATTTTGACGCAGTACCAGTACCTGGTCCAACGCCTGGCCCACAGCGGCGCCACCTTGGTGCTGTTCACCGGCTACGACGTGGAGGTGACGCCGCTGCTGGGTGCCTTGCGCCGCAAGAACCACGCCTACAACCGCGGGGTGCGGTTGATGGCAGAAAAATACGGCGCCCTGCTGGTGGATTATGCAACGTTTGGGGAGTACGCAAACAAACGCATGTGGGCTCCGGACAGGCTGCACATGTCCAAGACCGGGCACAAGCATCTGGCCGCGAAGGTTTTGGAGCTGCTGGAGGTGGACCACCACATTGCGGTCAAACACATGCAGCAGCCGCCACGGCCGGGGATCCGGGCGTGGGCGCTGGAACATTATGTGTGGCTCAATGACTGGGTGCTGCCATTGTTGGGACGCAAACTCCGCGGGACCACCCTGGGTGACAGCCTTGGTCCCCGGTGGCCCCAGCCGGTGCGGGTGCCACCGCGCAAGGGTCTGCGGAAGCTGGCCCGGATTTCGGCGGCGTCCACCACCGGAGGCTGAACGCCGCCTGGAAGTGGCGGGGTCCGCCGGCGCGTGGCCCGGGGCGTGGAAAGCTCCCCGGCTCCACCAGCGAGCGGCGCGAACGCCCCCGCTTCGCTGCACAGCGGTTTCGCGCCGCAGCCCCAAAAGGGGCCCTGCCTGCATGCGGCGGGCCGGGGAGGTCCCGGCCCGCCGCGCACTGCGGGTTTATTTGGGCCGGCGCGGATCGCCGAGCCCGGTGATGGCGTCGTACTCGATTTGCCCGGTCCTGGGATCAAATTGCGGCCGCTGCAGCTTGGAGAACTCCCCGGCGGTCCTGCCACCAAAGGGTCGGCCGTGGTCGGCGTACTCTTCGCGGAAGAAGACCATCCGCCAAGGGCCGAGCACCAGCCTGGCCCCGGTGCGCAAAATTTGTTCCCGCCCAGCCTTGGGGTATCCGTCCTCGGCAATAAAGACGTACTCATCGGCGTCGTCATGGACGATCCTGCCGGCGCAGGCCGAGAGTTCAGGCAACATCAACTCCGCTTCCGGGCCGCTGCCTATGACGGTGGTGTCGGCGGTGAGGTTGTATTCCTGGGGCGGACGCCCGTCCCAGCTTTCGCTGTCACGGACAAAGTACAAGCGCGGCCGGCCCCCGCCGCGGGCGTAGTGGGTGGTGGTGGGTTTCATCCGGTACTGCCGTTGGAAGGTCGGGGAGAGGGGCAGTGGCGTGGACGGCGGCAGCAGGCTTTGCCCGGATCCGGCAACCCCGCTGGCCTGTGCCTTCAGCATGGCCGCCCAGGTCTGTGACTTTCCCACCTTGATGTGGGGGGAGTTTGTCAGCATGCGCGCCAGTGCGGAGACCTGCACAGCACCCAGGCTCACTATGGTTCCCTCCGGGATGGAGACGGACACAATGATTCCATGCTGTGCCATGGTCTGCGCGAGCTTCCTCAGGGCCGGCAGCTGCCTTCGGGAACCCAGGGCAAACAGGGCTGCGCTGTCGGCATGAACATGGATTTCCTGTCCCGCGGCGGTGACGCGGCCATGAACCACCGTGGGCTCCGCGCCGTCTTTGGCGGGCAGCTCGGTGGAAAACTGCAAATCAATGTCGAAGCGCATCAGCCCCACCTACGGCTTGGGGTCGACTGCGTGGACGCTTTCATTGTCACTGGTGGTCACTTGCAAGGTGCCGTTGAACTTCCAGGTTGCCCGTGGGGCGTCGGGGCCAATGTCCCGCGGCACTTCCACCAACATGTCAATGAAGCTGTAATTGACCACTGCCCCGCGTCCGGTGAGGTAGGACCAAAGCTGCTGACCCAGATCGGACCAGTCGCTGACGTCCGCGGAACGGACATCCTCCGCAAAATCCTCATTTGTTGTCATGACAGGCCTTCCATAGTAGTTGCTGCTGCAAAGCCTCATGAACAGGGTCATGCGCTTGATGCAACTGTAGTGACACACCTGCCGGAATGATAGGGCCCATTTTCAGTGGTCCGCCCTGCATTGGCGGGGCGTGGGCAGCATAAAGGCCTGCTCCGACGGCCTGGAAAACACGCGAACCCCGCCGGCGTGACACGTCGGCGGGGTTCACAGCTGGGGCGTCCAGCCCCCAGGGTCAGGCCTGGGCCTGTGTGGGCTCCTCCACGGGTGCCAGCTCGACGCCGGAGACGCCCAGTTCCCCGTCGCCGGTGGCCACGGTGAGTTCCACAGCGTTCGCGGCGGCCTTCAAATCGCCCAGCCCCGCGCGCAACTGTGCGGCCTGCACCTCCGGAGCGCTCACGGTGGCCGTCAACACCTGGGTGCGCTGCTTGACCTTGGCTTCGGATTTGGCCTTGCGGATGCCGCCCAGGGCCTCGCCCACGGTCGCCAGCATGGTGGGGTCCCCGTCGCTGACGGCCAGGGCCGTGGGCCACTGTGACTGGTGGACCGAACCGGTGCGCCACCAGCCCCACACCTCTTCGGTGGCAAAGGGCAAAAAGGGAGCGAACAAGCGCAGCAGCGAATCCAAGGTGGTGGCAAGGGCCGCCAGCACGGAGGCCTGGCCCTCTTCGCCGCCGGCACCGTAGGCACGGTCCTTGATCAGCTCCACATAATCATCGGTGAAGTGCCAGAAGAAGCTCTCCGTCAGTTGCAGGGCGCGGGCGTAGTCGTACTTCTCAAACGCGGCCGTGGCGCTGGCCACCACTTGGGCCAGCTGGGACAACAGGCCGCGGTCCAGCGGGTTCGCCAGCACGGGGGAGTCGCTGGTAAGCACATCCGCTTCCGTGGCGCCCAGGTTCAGCACGAACTTGGAGGCATTGAGCAGTTTAATGGCCAGGCGGCGGCCAATCTTCATCTGCGCAATCTCATAGGCCGTGTCCGCGCCCAGCTTGGCCGAGGCGGCCCAGTAGCGGACGGCGTCGGCGCCAAAGTCGTTGAGCACATCGGTGGGGACCACCACGTTGCCCTTGGACTTGGACATCTTCTTGCGGTCCGGATCCAGGATCCAGCCGGAAATCGCCGCGTGCTTCCACGGGGCGCTGCCCTGCAGGGCGTCGGCGCGCACGGCGGAGGAGAACAGCCAGGTGCGGATGATGTCGTGGCCCTGGGGCCGTAGGTCAAAGGGGTAGACCTTGCCGAACAGTTCCTCGTCATGGGCCCAGCCACCCACAATCTGCGGGGTCAGCGAGGACGTGGCCCAGGTGTCCAGCACATCGGCGTCGCCAATGAAGCCACCGGCGACGTTCCGCTGGTCCTGGGTGTATCCGGGGGCGGCGTCGGCTGCCGGGTCAACGGGCAGCATGGCGGCCGTGGGCAGGATGGGGTGGTCATAGTCCGGGTTGGCATCGGCATCCAGCGGGTACCACACGGGCACCGGCACGCCGAAGAAGCGCTGGCGGGAAACCAGCCAGTCGCCGTTGAGCCCGGAGATCCAGTTGTCGTAGCGCGAGCGCATGAACGCGGGGTGGAACTGGATTTCCTTGCCCCGGTTGATGAGGCGTTCGCGGCGTTCCTCGTCGCGGCCGCCGTTGCGGATGTACCACTGGCGGGAGGAGACGATTTCCAGGGGCTTGTCACCCTTTTCAAAGAAGTTCACGGGGTGCATGATCTTCTTCGGCTCCCCGTCCAGCAGGCCGGCCTCGCCGAGCATGGCCACCACTGCCTCCTTGGCGCTGAAGACCGTCTTGCCGGCAAGGGCTGCGTAGTTCGCGCGGCCCTCGTCGGTGGTGATCCATTCGGGGGTGTCGGCCAGGATGCGGCCGTCGCGGCCCACTATGGCGCGGGTGGGCAGCTGCAGTTCACGCCACCAGGTGACGTCGGTCAGGTCGCCGAAGGTGCAAACCATGGCAATGCCGGAGCCCTTGTCGGCCTTGGCCAGCGGATGCGCACGCACCTCCACCTCCACGCCGAACAGCGGGGAGGTGACCTTTTGGCCAAACAACGGCCGGTAGCGTTCGTCGTCGGGGTTGGCCACCAGCGCCGAGCAGGCGGCGAGCAGTTCCGGACGGGTGGTTTCAATGTAGATTTTGCTGCCGTCTTCGGCGAAGAACGGGTAGCGGTAGTAGGCGCCGGGCATTTCCCTGTCTTCCAGCTCGGCCTGCGCCACGGCGGTGCGGAAGGTGACATCCCACAGGGTGGGGGCTTCGGACATGTAGGCGTCGCCGGCGGCCAGGTTCTCCAGAAAGCCCCGCTGTGACACGGCACGGGAGTGGTCGTCAATGGTCCGGTACGTCAGCTCCCAGTCCACGGACAAGCCCAGGGTCTGGAAAAGGTGCTCAAAGACCTTCTCGTCCTCAACCGCCAGCTCCTCGCACAGTTCAATGAAGTTTTTGCGGGAGATGACATCAAAGTCGCGCTGGTTCTTGGCCGGGGACGCCGGCGGGCGGTAGTCGGCGTCGTAGGCAATCTTGGGGTCGCAGCGCACGCCGTAGTAGTTCTGCACGCGGCGTTCGGTGGGCAGGCCGTTGTCATCCCAGCCCATGGGATAAAAGACGTTCTTGCCGTTCATGCGCTGAAAGCGCGCCAACACATCCGTCTGCGTGTATGAGAACATGTGGCCCACATGCAGGGACCCTGATGCCGTGGGCGGGGGCGTGTCAATGGAGTACACCTGCTCGCGCGTGGTGTCCCGGTTGAACTTGTAGGTGCCCTCCGCCAGCCAACGCCGGGTCAGGGACTCTTCCAGGCCCTCCAGGGCGGGTTTGTCGGGAACGTTGCTTGTGGTGGGTGCGGGCGTGTCTGTGCCCGGAATGTTTTCAGCCATGGGGCAAGTCTTTCATGACTTGCACGCAAGCCAGGATTCAGGGTGAATGGGTAAGTGAAAATTCCCGAGGAGGCACTTGAGCTGTGGCAGCGCGCCGGCCTGGTGGCCGCCGACGCCGCCGTTGAGCCCGGGGGTGCCGGTTACGCTGCCCACACCCTGACCCTGGCCGGCCACCGAACCGTGTTCCGCGCCGCCAAAACCACGCCAACGAAGGCCGGACAGTTTGCCACCCTGTGGCAGCGGTCGGTCAAGGGGCCCATCCGCCCCTTCGACCTGGCCGACGGCGTGGCACTGTTTGCCATCCTTGCCGGCACGGGCACGGGGCGGGGAATGTTCCTGTTCCCGCCCGCGGAGCTGGCCGGGCGCAAGGTGCTGTCGGTGGACGGGCAGGGCGGGAAGCGGGCCCTGCGGCTCTACCCGCCGCAGGTGCCCACCAGCAGCGCCCAGGCCCGGCGAAGCCAACAGTGGCAGTGCCGGCACTTCCTGCCCTTGGACGCGCCCACCGGGCAGCTGCGGGAGGTTTTTGCCGCCCACTTCCCGCCCTGACACACCCCGGCCCCCAGCTAGGCTGGTCCCATGGGCACACTGCGGATCCTGCGGGTCTATGACGAGCCGGCTGCCGGGGAATACCGGGTTCTGGTGGACAGGCTGTGGCCGCGCGGCATTGGCAAGGACAAGGTGGACCTGTGGCTTAAGGAGATCGCCCCCAGCACGGAGGTCCGGAAAGCCTTTGGCCACCGGCCGGAGAACTTTGCCGCCTTTGTCCAGCGCTACACGGCCGAGCTGGAACACAACCCGGCCGTGGCACAGCTGCGCCACCTTGCTGCCACCCAAGCGCGGCTTGTGCTGCTCTACGGGGCCAGGGACCCCCGGGAAAACCAGGCTGCGGTGCTGCTGGACTTTCTGGACGGCAGCCACTAGCAGCTACATTTGTTGCATGCCTGAAAATTCCTCAAAAAACGCAGTGGTCACCGGCGCCAGTTCCGGAATCGGCCAGGCCACGGTCCGCCGGCTCCGCGCCGAGGGCTGGAACGTCATCGCCTTTGCCCGGCGCGCGGACCGTCTGGACCACTTGGCGTCCGAGACCGGCGCCGCCGCCTTTGCCGGCGACGTCACCAAGGATGACGACGTGGCGGCGCTGGTGGGGTTTGCCGCCCACACCTTTGCCGGCAGCGGCGGCATTGACACGCTCATTAACATTGCCGGCGGCGCGCGGGGCACCGATCATGTGGCCACGGCCAGGGATGAGGACTGGGACTGGATGTTCCAGGTCAATGTCATGGGCACCCTGAAATTGATCCGGGCCTTCCTGCCGGCGCTGCGCAGTCATGGCCGCGGCACCATTTTGAACCTGACCTCCACCGCGGCCACCACCGCCTACGAGGGCGGTTCCGGCTACAACGCCGCCAAGTTCGGCCAGCACGCCCTCACCTCCGCCCTGCGCCTGGAGGAGGCCGAACACAACATCCGCGTCATCGAGGTGGCGCCGGGCCTGGTGCAGACGGAGGAATTTGCCCTCAACCGCCTGGGCGGGGACCGGGAGGCCGCGCAAAGGATCTACCAGGGCGTGGCCGAGCCGCTCATGGCCGAGGACGTGGCGGACGTGGTGGGCTACGCGGTGGGGCTTGCCCACCACATCAACCTGGACCACATCACCGTCCGCCCCGTGGCGCAGGCGGCCGCCCACAAGCTCATCCGGCGCTGACCACACCGTCGCCCGCACCCCGGCCGGCGCCCGCGCGCACGGTCCGGCAATATCCCGTAGGATAAGTGACAAAGCTATGACCCGGCCATCACCGGTGAGCTTCCGGAAGAACGCCGGGCGAAGGTCCGCGCCAGTAGAACCGGACGGGTAAGCCCGTCACAGCAGTCAACAAGCGGCCGCGCGCAGGGTAAAAGCTGGGCACGGCAAGCGAGGTGGTACCGCGGCGCAAGCCGTCCTTGCATCCTGCACCGTTCGCCACCACCAGGATGATGTGATGACCCACTTCCCGAAGGCCTCAGCCGCCGCCGGCCTCCACGCCGAATCCAAGCACGTCCCCTCCTCCGTGAATTTCCCGAAGCTTGAGGAACTGGTCCTGAAATACTGGGACCAAGACGGCACCTTCCAGGCCAGCATTGACGCCCGCGAGCCCGGCGAGGACGGCTCCAACGAATTTGTCTTCTACGACGGCCCGCCCTTCGCCAACGGCCTGCCGCACTACGGCCACCTGCTCACCGGCTACGCCAAGGACCTGGTGGCGCGGTACCAGACCCAGCGCGGACGCCGGGTGGAGCGCCGCTTTGGCTGGGACACCCACGGGCTGCCGGCGGAGCTGGAGGCCATGAAGCAGCTGGGCATGACGGACAAGGCCCAGATTGAGGCCATGGGCATTGACAAGTTCAATGACGCCTGCCGCTCCTCCGTGATGAAGTACGCCGGGGAATGGCAGGAATACGTCACCCGCCAGGCCCGCTGGGTCGACTTTGAGAACGACTACAAAACCCTCAACGTCGACTACATGGAGTCGGTGCTCTGGGCGTTCAAACAGCTGCACAGCAAGGGCCTGACCTACAACGGCTACCGCGTGCTGCCGTACTGCTGGAAGGACGAGACACCCCTGTCCAACCATGAGCTGCGCATGGACGAGGACGTGTACAAGGACCGCCAGGACGCAACTGTCACAGTCACCTTCCCCATCGTGGCCGGCGAATCCGCGCTCTCGCAGGAGCTGGCCGGGGTGGCCGCCATTGCCTGGACCACCACGCCGTGGACCCTGCCCACCAACCAGGCCCTGGCCGTGGGGCCTGCGGTGAGCTACGCCGTCGTCCCCGTGGGCCCGAACGGGGTTTCGCTGGGGGCTGCGGGGGAGAAGTTCCTGCTGGCCGCGGACCTGGTGGGCGCCTACGCCAAGGACCTGGGGTACGACGACGGCGCTGCCGCGGCCGCCGCCGTCACCGCCACGTATTTGGGCTCCGAACTGGAGGGGCTGAAGTACGAGCCCCTGTGGGACTACTTTGCCGACGATGAAAAGTACGGCACGGGCAAATCCTGGCAGTTCCTGGTGGCCGACTATGTCACCACCACCGACGGCACCGGCATTGTCCACCAGGCGCCGGCCTACGGTGAAGAGGACCAGAAGGTGTGCGAGCAGTATGGCATCCCCGTGGTTTTGTCAGTGGACGAGGGCGCCAAATTCCTGCCGGTCTTTGCCGAGGGCCCGCTGGCCGGCATTGCCGGGGTGCAGGTCTTTGACGCCAACAAGACCATCACCCGGGTGGTCAAGGATGCCGGCCGGCTGGTGCGCCAGGCCAGCTATGTGCACAGCTACCCGCACTGCTGGCGCTGCCGCACACCCCTGATCTACCGCGCCATCTCCTCCTGGTATGTGGAGGTCACCGCGTTCAAGGACCGCATGGTGGAACTGAACCAGGACATCAACTGGATCCCCGGCAACGTCAAGGACGGCCAGTTCGGCAAGTGGCTGGCCAACGCCCGCGACTGGTCCATTTCCCGCAACAGGTACTGGGGTTCCCCCATCCCGGTGTGGCAGTCGGATGACCCCGAATACCCGCGCACCGACGTGTATGGGTCGTTGGCCGAGATGCAGGCCGACTTTGGCCGGCTGCCGGTGAACAAGGCCGGTGCGGTGGATTTGCACCGGCCCTTCATTGACGAGCTCACCCGCCCCAACCCGGACGACCCGCGCACCCCGGAGCAGGGCCAATCCACCATGCGCCGGGTGGAGGACGTGCTGGATGTCTGGTTTGACTCCGGCTCCATGCCGTACGGCCAGGTCCACTACCCCTTTGAAAACGAGGACTGGTTCAACACCCACAACCCGGCGGATTTCATTGTGGAATACATTGGGCAGACCCGCGGCTGGTTCTACATGCTGCACATCCTTTCCACAGCCCTTTTTGACCGCCCGGCGTTCCGCAATGTCATCAGCCACGGCATTGTGCTGGGCTCCGACGGGCAGAAGATGTCCAAATCGCTGCGCAACTACCCTGACGTCTCCGAGGTTTTGGACCGTGACGGTTCCGACGCCATGCGCTGGTTCCTGATGTCCAGCCCCATCCTGCGCGGCGGGAACCTGGTGGTCACCGAACAGGGCATCCGCGACGGCGTCCGTCAGGTCATCCTGCCGCTGTGGAATGTGTACAGCTTCTTCACCCTCTACGCCAACACCGCCAACGGCGGGACCGGCTACGACGCCGAACTGCGCTACGACGGCTACACAGACCCCATGGATGCCTACCTGTTGGCGAACACCGGGGATCTGGTGCGTGGGATGCAGGCCAAACTCGACGGCTACGACGTCTCCGGTGCCTGCGATTCCCTGCGCAGCTACCTGGACATGCTCACCAACTGGTACGTGCGCCGCAGCCGCACCCGCTTCTTTGATGAGAACGCCGACGCCTTTGACGCCCTGTACACGGCATTGGAAACCGTGTGCCGGGTGGCGGCGCCGCTGCTGCCGCTGGTCACTGAGGAAATTTGGCGCGGGCTCACCGGAGGCCGGTCGGTGCACCTTGGTGATTGGCCCAACCCCATTTTGTTCCCCGCCAATGCCGGACTCGTTGACCAGATGGACCGGATCCAGCAAATCTGCTCCACGGGATCGAGCCTGCGCAAGGCCGCGAAGCTGCGCGTGCGCCTGCCGCTGCAGGAACTGACGGTGGTGGCACCCAACGCCGCCGCCCTGCAGGAGGCGGCAGGCATCGTGGCCGATGAGCTGAACATCCGCTCCATCCGCTTCGTGGACGCCGCCGAGGCCTCTCCGGAGGAATTCGGGATTTCCCAGAAGCTTGTGGTCAACGCCCGTGCCGCCGGTCCGCGCCTGGGCAAGAACGTCCAGCTGGCCATCAAGGGCTCCAAGTCGGGGGACTGGTCGGTCAGCGACGGCACCGTCACGGCGGGCGGGCTGGAGCTGGAACCGTCCGAGTACACCCTGGAGACAGTGGTCGAAGATGCCCACGACGGCGCCCAGACGGCAGTGGCCATGCTGCCCGGTGGCGGCTTTGTGGTGCTCAACACCGAACTCACCGAGGAACTGGAGGCGGAGGGAACGGCCCGCGACATGGTCCGTGCCATCCAGCAGGCCCGCAAGGACACCGGCCTGCAGGTCAGCGACCGCGTGCGCACCATCATCAGCGCACCCCAGGACCTCATTGACGCCCTGCACGCCAATGCCGAGCTGGTGAAGGCTGAAACCCTGACCAGCACGCTCGAACTCATCCCCGGTGACGTTGACACCACCATCACAGTTGAACGGACGGTGGCGTAATGGACGCCCAGCATGATGAATTCGCCGTCGAAAGCGTCTATGCCGAGCTTTTGGGCCGTGCCCCGGAAAACAAGATGGAGCCGCGTCTGGCCCCCTTGTTCCGGGCCATGGATGTGTTGGGGGAGCCGAACAAGGCCTTCCCCATCATCCACATCACGGGAACCAACGGTAAAACGTCCACGGCGCGCATGATCGAGTGCGGGCTCCTGGCCCACGATCTGCGCACCGGACGCTACACCAGCCCACACCTGACCCGGGTGACCGAGCGCATCAGCATTGACGGCGCGCCGGTGAGCGATGAGACGTTTGTGCGAATTTGGGACGAGATCCGCCCCTACCTGGAAATGGTCGACGCCGAACTCACCGCCGCCGGCGACGTGCGCCTGACGTACTTCGAATGCCTGACCATCCTGGCGTTCGCCATCTTCGCCGACGAGCCCGTGGATGTGGCCGTCATGGAAGTGGGCCTGGGCGGCATCACCGACGCCACCAATGTGGGCGACGGCCAGGTTGCCGTCATCACCCCCATCTCCCTGGACCACACCGAGCTGCTGGGGGACACCACGGCGCTGATAGCGCAGGAAAAAGCCGGGATCATCAAAGAAGGCGCCTTTGTGGTCAGCGCCGCCCAGGATGCCGACGCCGCACAAGTGATTTTGGAGAAGGCCCGCCAGGCCAACGCCGGTTTCCGCTTTGAGGGTGTGGAGTTTGGGGTGGAGGCGCGCACTGTGGCTGTGGGAGGCCAAATGCTGGATCTGCAGGGTTTGGCGGGACGCTACCCCGGGATCCTGCTGCCGCTCCATGGTGAACACCAGGCCCAAAACGCCGCCGTGGCCCTGGCGGCGCTGGAAGCCTTCCTCGGCGGTGGCGAAAAGGAACTCAACCACGAACTCGTCCAGGAGGGCTTTGCCGCCGCCACCTCACCGGGGCGCCTGGAAGTGCTGCGCACCTCGCCCACCATTGTGGTGGATGCCGCCCACAACCCGGCGGGCATCGCTGCCAGTGCCGCGGCCCTGCAGGAGTCCTTTGCCCTGAGCAAGCTGGTGGTGGTCCTGGGTGTCCTGGTGGAGAAGGATGCGCAGGAGATCCTCAGCGCCATCAAGGAGGCCTACGGCGAAGAGGCCGCCGAGATCGCCCTGACCCAATCCAGCTCGCCGCGGGCCATTCCGGCCGCGGAATTGGCTGAGATGGCGGTGGACCTGGGCTGGGACGAGGAAGACGTCCACATTGCCGTGAAACTTGACGACGCCATTGAGTGGGCCGTGGAACGTGCGGAAGCCAACAACGACCTCGCCGGAGGGGTGCTCATCACCGGATCCATCACCCTGGTGGGCGAAGCCCGCATCCTGCTGGGCCGGCCCGGTGAAAAGGAAGGTGCCTAGAACATGGCCAAGTTGACCAAGGCGCAGCGTGACTGGCGGCCCAACACGCCCAAGAAGCTGCGCTCCACCAAAATGATGTTCGCCTCCGTGGTGCTCACGCTGGAAGCCTTTGTGGCGCTCTTTTTAGGGTTGGGGCTTTTTGGGCTCAATGACAAGGACGCCACCTTCCTGGCAGCCGGCGGCATCCTGGCCCTGCTGCTCATCCTCACCTGCGGAATTGTGCGCCGGCCGTGGGGCGTTGCCTTTGGCTGGCTGTTGCAGCTGGCGCTCATTGCCAGCGGTTTCTGGGAACCTGCCATGTTCGTGGTGGGTGTGCTCTTCGCGGCCGCCTGGTGGTACGCCTTGTACGGCGGGGCCAAGATTGACCGTGAAAACCGGGAACGTGCCAAGGAACAGGCCGCATGGGAGGCTGCTCATCCCGAGGAAGCCGCACCGGGGCCCAACCTTACGTAAACTGTTAGCCATTGTCCTTCTCATCTATGTATTGGAGTTACCGTGAGCATTGAGCGCACCCTGGTTCTTGTGAAGCCCGACGGCGTTGCCCGTAACCTGTCCGGGGCCATCCTGGCCCGTGTGGAAGCCAAGGGATACGTCCTGGCCGAGCTGAAGAAGGTCACCGCCACCCGCGCGCAGCTCGAGGAGCACTACGCCGAACACGTGGGCAAGCCCTTTTACGAGCCCCTGGTGGAGTTCATGCTTTCCGGCCCGGCCGTGGCTGCCATCTTTGAGGGCAACCGCGTCATTGAAGGCTTCCGTGCGCTGGCTGGAACCACCGATCCCACCACTGCGGCCCCCGGAACCATCCGTGGCGACTTTGGCCGCGACTGGGGCTTGAAGGTCCAGCAAAACCTGGTGCATGGCTCCGACTCGGTGGAGTCGGCGGAACGTGAAATTGGCATTTGGTTCCCCTGATGTTCCGGCACTAAAAAAGGGCACCTCCCGCGGGAGGTGCCCTTTTTAGTGCCTGCCTGCTAGGCGTTGGAGGGGATGATCAAGGCCATGAACTTGAAGAAAATGGAGGCAAGGGTGCCCAGGTAGATCAAGCCCACAATAACCCAGGCCCACTCATTGAGGACCTTGGTCAGGGCCGGCGGGGCGGGGATGACACCGTGGTTCAGGTTGCGCACGGTGATCCAGACGAACAGCGGAATCACCAGGGTCCACACCACCATGCAGTAGGGGCACAGCAGGGCCAGCGTGTACACCGCAGTGAACCAGAACCAGCCCACCAGCGCCATGCCCGCGGTGATGCCCAGCTGCAGACCGAGCCAGTACCAGCGGCCCATGCGGGCGCCGGCCAGCAGGACCATGCCGGTGGTGATCACCACCACGAAACCCACCACCCCAATGAAGGGGTTGGGGAAACCCAGAATGGCTGCCTGCTGCGTCTTCATGACTTCGCCGCAGGAAATCCACGCGTTGACGTCGCAGCTGATGGTGGCGTTCGGATCGCTGTACAGCTTGAGGCGTTCCAGCACCAGAATGAAGGATGCCAGCCAGGCAATTCCGCCGGCAATCACCAGGAACCAGCCAAAGGGCCTGTCCCGCACCAGGGCGGGCATGGCCGTTTCCGTGCGGCTGCCGGTGGGGTTTTTACTGCTGGACATGGGATCCCTTGTTCATCGAGGCCGGTAATGGTGTCCTGATTGTAGCGTGCCCATCCGAACGCGCCCTGTCTGGAACAGCCCCGTTGACGGGAGCGTATGAGACAATGGTGCTGGCTGGTTGGCGACCCACATGCGCCCATCGGTCCAATGGTTCGCCCACAGATTGTACGGTGACGACGCTGCCAGAGACGCGCAGCGATCCACTGCTTAGACATATTGGCGCAGACCATTGGCTTTTTGCGAGCTTGCGCACCCAGAAGTTGGTGCCGCCTGAAAAGTAATTAGACGACTTCAGTCAGCGCCTGCGGGGGCTGACACATCTGCCGCACGTGGCGCCCAATGTGGGGGTGGCTGCTGCGGCGCGAAAGTAACGCCCCTATGATCAATGAACAGTCCGCCTCCAACGCAGCACACCATGGCGACGACGGCGCCCAGGCCCCCGACGCCGGCACCGCCAACGCAGCCGCGCCCGCCAAAGCCAAAACCACGCGCCCACGCCGCGCCAGCTCTGCCGCCACGCAGCCTGCGGACGGCACGGAAGGCCTTTCGGCAGCCGTTGACGGGGCAGCCGAATCCGCGCCGGTAAAAAAGGCCCCGGTGCGGCGCAGCCGCGCCAAGAAGGCCACACCTGCCACCGACGCTGCCGGGACCGCCGCCCCGGCCGACTCTGCAATTGACCCCGCGCCCCCGCTTCCGGAAGGCACGGACCCCTCTGCCACAGCCGCGGAGGCCGGAAACGGGTCCGCGGCCAAGGCCAAGCGTCCTGTCCGCCGCCGGGCCACGGCACCTGTCATGGCCCCCGCCGCAGCGCAGGAGGAACTGCCCCGCAACAGCGTTGACACGGCTGTTCCCACCACCAGCGCCGCGTCCACAGGCACCGCCCCGGCAGCCGGTGAAGCCGCCGAAGGTGCAGGGCAGGCACCTGCCAAGGCGCCCGCACGCCGCCGCCGCGCAGCCAAGGCCCCGGCAGGCAAGCCCCTTGCGGAAAGTGCCGCCGTCCCAAGGATTTCCGCGGAGCCGACGGAGCTTGAGGTGCCCGAGCTTGAGGTGCCCGAAAAGCAGGCGCAGCAGATGCCGGCAGATGCCGGGGAGCCCGTGGACGCCCCGGCCCCTGCCAAGGCGCCTGCCCGCCGTGCGTCAAGAAGGGCCGTTGCCCCGGCCGCAGCGGTCTCCACCCCGGAAGCCGCCGCCGCTGACCCGGAATCCGCCGCCGACCCGGCCGACGCCGCCGCGTCCACCGGGACCGGCAGGAATGTGCGCAGCCGCCGCCGCAGTTCCGCCGCAACCGGCGCCCCGCAGGCTGCCGCGCCCGCCCCGGAGGAAGCCGCTGCCGCCGTCGTCGATGCCGGCGTCGACAGTGAAGCCACGCCGGCGGCGCCCATGGCCGAACCGGACCGCAGCCCAAGCGCTTCCGCCGCGGGCGGCACCCTTTTCCAGGAGCCGGCAACAGGCATGTCCGCGCTGTTTTTGGCACCTGATCTGAGCCTGTCCACGCCCGTGGTGGTGGCACGGGACACCATCAGCGGCGCGGGGGAGGACAACAAGGGCGAAGCCGGCGAAGACGGTGACGGTGACCGCCGCAGCCGGCGCGGCCGCAACCGCCGCAACCGTGGCGGCGAATCCACGGAGTCCGCCGAGCCGGCCGAAAGCGGCGAGGATGCGGAATTCGGGACGGAGGCAGCCGAAGAGGGCGTGTCCTCGCGCCGACGCCGGCGGCGGCGCCGTGGCGATGCCGATCTGGAACTCAGTGGCGGCAACGATGACGACCCGCCCAACACCGTCACCCGGGTGCGGGCGCCCCGGGCAGCCGTGGAGGCGGCCCCCAGCAACCGTGTGACAAGCCTGCGCGGCTCCACCCGCCTGGAAGCCAAAAAGCAGCGCCGCCGTGACTCGCGCGACTCCGGCCGCCGCCGCACGGTCATCACCGAAGCCGAGTTCCTGGCCCGCCGGGAATCGGTGGACCGCGTCATGGTGGTGCGCCAAAGTGAGGACAGGATTCAAATTGGCGTCCTGGAGGACGGCATCCTGGCCGAGCACTTTGTGTCCAAGACCCAGCAGGATTCGCTGATTGGCAACGTTTACGTGGGCAAGGTCCAAAACGTGCTGCCCAGCATGGAGGCGGCCTTTGTTGACATTGGCCGCGGCCGCAACGCCGTGCTGTACGCCGGCGAGGTGGACTGGGACGCCGCGGACCTCAAGGGCCAGCCGCGCCGCATTGAAAATGCCCTCAAGTCCGGGGACTCGGTGCTGGTCCAGGTGTCCAAGGATCCCGTGGGACACAAGGGTGCCCGCCTGACAAGCCAAATTTCGCTGCCCGGACGCTACCTGGTGTTTGTCCCCGGCGGTTCCATGACCGGGATCTCCCGCAAGCTGCCCGACGTCGAACGCAACCGGCTCAAGCGCGTGCTCAAAGACCACCTGCCGGAGAACGCCGGCGTGATTGTGCGAACGGCTGCCGAGGGTGCCAGCGAGGAAGAGCTCACCAACGACATCAACCGGCTGCGCGCCCAATGGGAAGGCATCAACAACAGGGCCGCGTCGGCCAAGACGCTGGCGCCTGAAATGCTGTACGCCGAGCCTGACCTGACCATCAAGGTGGTGCGTGACGTCTTCAATGAAGACTTCACGAAGCTGATCGTCTCCGGTGAGGAGGCCTGGGACACCATCGAGGCGTATGTCACCTATGTGGCCCCGGATCTGCTGGACCGTTTGGAAAAGTGGAGCAGCGAGGAGGACATTTTCTCCGCCCACCGCATTGACGAGCAAATCAACAAGGCCCTGGAACGCAAGGTGTTCTTGCCCTCGGGGGGTTCGCTGGTCATTGACCGCACCGAAGCCATGACCGTGGTGGACGTCAACACCGGCAAGTTCACCGGCTCCGGGGGAAACCTGGAGGAAACCGTCACCAAGAACAACCTGGAGGCTGCCGAGGAGGTGGTGCGCCAGTTGCGCCTGCGTGACATTGGCGGCATCATCGTCATCGACTTCATTGACATGGTGCTGGAATCCAACCGTGACCTGGTGCTCCGCCGGCTGGTGGAATGTCTGGGCCGCGACCGCACCAAACACCAGGTCGCCGAAGTCACCTCCCTGGGTCTGGTCCAAATGACGCGCAAGCGCATGGGCACCGGCCTGCTGGAGGTCTTTGGCGAACAATGCCCCAGCTGCGCAGGCCGCGGCATGGTCACCCACGAGATTCCAGTGGAGCACCGCCGCAACCACGCCGCATCCGTGGAGGTGGTTTCCGCCCCCTCCCAGGCGCCCAAGCACGAGCCCCGCGAGCAGGAACGCACAGCCAACCGCTCCACCCGCAGCGAGCGCAAGCGCAACCGCAACCGCTCCCAGCAGGCGGAGTTGGAAGCCGGCCATGACGTTCCGGCCGCACCGGCAGTGGATGCGGCAGCTGACGCCGCCAAGGTACAGAAAGCCCAGGAGGCCCGCATTGCGCTGGCCGCGATTGCCGCCGCCGCTGCCGCCGCACACCACGAGCCGGCAGCTGCCGGCCAGGTGGGGGCCGCCATTGCAACCACACCGGCTGCAGCGTCCGACGGCGCCACCCTCACCCTGGGCGGGGAAGCCGTGGAGCTGCCCCGTGGGCACCGGGGGGAAAGCCGGGAGCTGGCCGAATCCACCCCGGTGGACAAGGCGGCCGCGCTGGCGGGTCTGGCCCAGGCCCTGGACCAGTTGGCTGCCCCCAGCGTGCAGGAGGGCGCCACGTCCGGCGTGGAGGCCGTGGCCGGCGAAAAACAGGCAGTATCTGTGCCCGGGGACGCCGGGGATGGCGGCCGCGCCCGTTCGCGGCGGCCACGCCGGAACCGCAGCGCACGCAGCGCCCAAGGCGGTGCCGACACTGCAGTGGAGACCGTGGACTCGGTGCAGCACGGTCAGGGCTCGGCTCCGCACAGCAGTGCCGCCGCGGTGGTGCCTGCCGCCGCGCCGGTGGCCGTGAAGAGCGCTGAACCCATCATTTTGGGCGTCGGGGTTCCCGCCTCGGAACTGTAGCCAGCCCGCCCAACCGCAGGCACCCTGCCGGCCCGCGCCGCCTTAAGAAGCTCCATGACATCTTCTCAAGGCGGCGCGGGCCGGTTTTTTGCATGTTCCGGGTTAGGGTGGGATCAGACACGGGGTGCCAGGCCACCAGGGCCGGCTGAGACTACACCCGTTGAACCTGCCCGGTTAGCACCGGCGAAGGGATGTCCCATGAGCACAACCGCCCTTGATTCACCTGCCCCGGCACCTGCGGTCCGCCGCGATGGCCACACCGGCCATCCACGCATCCTGGCCATAGCGGGCTCGGACCCCTCAGGGGGTGCCGGCATCCAAGCTGACATTAAGACCATTTCGGCCCACGGCGGCTATGCCTTGGCCGCCGTCACCGCATTGACGGCCCAAAACACCCAGGGCGTGCAGGCCATCCATGTGCCGCCGGGGCATTTCCTCACCGCACAACTTGATGCCATCTCGACGGACATCACTGTTGACGCAGTCAAGATCGGCATGTTGGGAACGGCCCAGGCGATGGCGGCGGTGGGCCGGTGGCTGCAGCGCACGCAACCGCCCGTCGTGGTGCTGGACCCGGTCATGGTGGCCACCAGTGGTGATTCCCTTGTCGAAGCCGGGACGCGGCAGGCCCTTTTGGATCTGTTGCCGCACACGCATCTGGTGACACCCAACCTTGCCGAGTTGGCGGCCCTGCTGGAAGCACCCCTGGCCACCACCTGGGCGCAGGCCCTGGCCCAGGGGCGTGAACTGGCCGGTGCCCATCAAGTGCTGGTGCTGGTCAAGGGCGGGCATTTGCCTGGGAAGCACTGTCCCGATGCGCTGGTGGACGCCCAGGGAACGCTGCAGGAGTTTTCCGCCCCCCGCGTTGACACTGTCAACACCCACGGCACGGGGTGTGCCCTGTCCTCCGCCGTGGCAACCCTGCAGGCGCACGGCGGGGATTGGGCGCTGAGCATCCAACGGGCGAAGGAATGGTTGGTGGGCGCCTTGGAAACGTCGGCACAGCTGCAGGTGGGCGGCGGGGCCGGCCCGGTGAACCACTTCCATGCCCTGTGGGGGCCCGCCGCGGTTGACCTTCCCCGCAGCGCACCGGGGCCCGGAGAGGATTTCAGCGGCTGGCTGTGGCAGCAGTGCAAGGACATGCGTGCGGCCATCTTCAACCTTGACTTCATCAAGGAACTTGCCGCAGGCACCCTGGCCCGTGGACACTTTGACTATTATTTGGCGCAGGATGCCCTGTACCTGGGCAGCTATTCCCGGGTGCTTTCCCAAGCCAGCGTCCTGGCACCCACCCTCGCCGAACAGCGTTTTTGGGCGCACAGCGCCCAGCAGTGCCTTGAGGAGGAGCTGGCGCTTCATGACGGGTGGCTGGATGCAGCGCCCCCCGCGCCTCCCGGACCGGTGACCCGGCGCTATGCCGAGCACCTGCAGAGCACCGCCTTCGAGGGCGGATACGGGGAAGTGGTCGCGGCGGTGCTGCCCTGCTTCTGGATCTATGCGGACGTGGGCACGGCGCTGCACGCCGATTATGAAAAGTTCCCCGGGAACCACCCCTACGGGGCGTGGATTGAAAGCTACGCGGCCACCGACTTTGTGCACGCCACCCACCGGGCCATCCAAATCATGGACGCCGCAGCACGCGGCGCCTCGGCAGCACAGCGGGAGCGCATGGCAACCGCCTTCCGGCGTTCGGTGGCGCTGGAACTGGAGTTTTTTGCAGCACCGCACGCCCGGGAGGGCGCCGTCGATCGCGGCTTGGGTGATTAACACCACCACCCCCGGCGGCAATTGAAGGTCCCGTTGGACGGGTGCTTGCGCAAACTCCGCGGTATTCACGCTAAAGTTGTGGAGTACGGTTTAGCGGCCAAGGATCATTTTGCGAACAGCAGCTGTGATCCGCGGCCACCAAACCTGTCTCATTTGCTCCCGGACCCGGAATTAGCGTATTCTTGATCTTCGGTGCTTACGCCAACACCTAGGGCAACCACTCCATGGCAGAACTCCATTGAGGTCCACG
Source organism: Specibacter sp. NPDC057265 (assembly GCF_042668835.1). Classification (NCBI taxonomy): domain Bacteria; kingdom Bacillati; phylum Actinomycetota; class Actinomycetes; order Micrococcales; family Micrococcaceae; genus Specibacter; species Specibacter sp. NPDC057265. Next base: position 125,480 of record NZ_JBHUYE010000002.1, on the reverse strand, counting down.
GCGTTGAGGCACACAGTGTGTATGCCGCGTTTGTTCAACTTTGAACAGCGGCTGCATGCGGTTGGCGGCAATCAATCATGATTCGCAGCCGGCATCAAACTTTGTAATAAACGTCGAGAGAAGTGAGTTCCCCAGTGGTGTACGCGATTGTCCGCGCAGGCGGCCGTCAAGAAAAGGTTTCCGTCGGAGACCACGTGACCATGAACCGCGTCCCCGGTGGAGTTGGCAGCACGCTTGAGCTGCCCGCTCTGCTCCTGGTCGATGGTGAGACAATCACCACCGCCGCAGCGGATCTGGTAAATGTCAAGGTTACGGCTGAGAAGTTGGAGGATCTTCGCGGGCCGAAGATCGTCATCCAGAAGTTCAAGAACAAGACCGGCTACAAGAAGCGTCAGGGCCACCGTCAGGAACTGTCCAAGGTCAAGATCACTTCAATCGCCTAATAGGGCGAAAGACGTTCGATCCACTTAGAATCTTTTAGTAAAAAGGCAGGCATTTCAAATGGCACATAAAAAGGGTGCGAGTTCCACTCGCAACGGTCGCGACTCCAACGCTCAGTACCTGGGCGTCAAGCGCTTCGGTGGTCAGGTTGTCAAGGCAGGCGAAATCATCGTCCGCCAGCGCGGCACCCACTTCCACCCCGGCGTAAGCGTTGGCCGTGGCAAGGATGACACGCTGTTCGCATTGGACGCAGGCGCAGTCGAGTTCGGCACGCGTCGTGGACGTCGCGTTGTGAACATCGTCGCAGCTGCGGTCTAACACCAAAGCTTTTGTCAGTGGAGCGGGCCGCCTGGCCCGCTCCACTGTCTTTTAACACAAACGCATTTCACCGCCGGCATCCGGGCCTAGTTTCAGCAACGGACTAGAATTGATGCGCAGAAACCAAGTTCTATTCAAGGAGATTCCAGTGGCCAGCTTTGTTGACCGGGTTGTTTTGCATGTATCCGGCGGGACTGGCGGCCACGGCTGCGTCTCAGTTCACAGTGAAAAATTCAAACCGTTGGGCGGGCCCGACGGCGGCAAGGGCGGCGACGGCGGCAGCGTGATTTTCCGCGTCAGTGACCAGACCACCACCTTGCTTGACTTCCACCATGCACCCCACCGCCGCGGCGGCAACGGCCAGCCCGGCATGGGTGACTGGCGCGACGGCAAGGACGGAAACACCCTGGTCCTTGAAGTTCCCGACGGCACCGTCATCAAGGACAAGGAAGGCAACGTCCTTGCCGACCTGGTGGGCATTGGTACGGAGTATGTGGCTGCAGCAGGTGGCCAGGGTGGGCTCGGCAACCATGCCCTGTCCTCACTCAAGCGCAAGGCCCCGGGCTTCGCCCTGCTGGGCATTGCCGGCCATGAGGCCGACATTGTCCTTGAGTTGAAGTCCATTGCCGACATTGCATTGGTGGGCTTCCCGTCCGCCGGCAAGTCCAGCCTCATTGCCGCCATGTCCGCGGCCCGGCCCAAGATTGCCGACTACCCCTTCACCACATTGATCCCCAACCTGGGCGTTGTCCAGGCCGGCGAGGTCCGGTTCACCATGGCCGATGTGCCCGGCCTCATCGAGGGTGCCAGCGAAGGCAAGGGCCTGGGCCACAACTTCCTGCGCCACGTGGAGCGGTGCGCCGCGATCGTGCACGTCCTGGACTGCGCCGCCCTGGAAGCGGACCGCGACCCCATCAGCGATTTGGCCGTCATTGAGCGCGAACTGGACAAGTACGACGTCGACATGAGCTTCGCGGGAACCGACGGCGACGTGGTTCCCCTGAACGCCCGTCCCCGCCTGATCGCGCTGAACAAGGTGGACTCGCCCGACGGCCGCGACATGGCCGGCTTTGTGCGTGCGGACCTGGAAGCGCGCGGCTACCGCGTGTTTGAAGTTTCCGCAGCCAGCCATGAAGGCTTGAAGCAGCTTGGCTTCGCGATGGCGGAAATTGTCACGGAGGCACGCAAGGCCCTCGCCGATGCCCCGGCCAAAGCCACCCCCGTGGTTCTGCGCCCCCGTGCCGTCAATGAATCGTCCTTCACCATTCACCGGGAAGAGCGCAACCTCAAGCCGCTCTTCCGCGTCCGCGGCGAAAAGCCGGAGCGTTGGGTGGAGCAGACCGACTTCCAGAACGAGGAAGCCATTGGTTACCTGGCGGACCGGCTGGCGAAGGCCGGCGTCGAAAAGGAACTCTTCAGGATTGGTGCCACACCCGGTGACACGGTGGTCATTGGCGGCGAGAACGGCATGATCTTTGACTGGGAGCCCACCATGATGGGCGGCGCCGAACACTTGGCGGCCCCCCGCGGCACCGACCTGCGCCTGCTGGACCTGGGCGACCGCCCCACCCGTTCACAGAAGCGCCAGGAGCAGCAGGAACGCCGCGACGCCAAGGCGGCCACGCGTGCGGAAATGGAAACCGAGCGCAAGGCCGGCATCTGGACGGAATTGAACGACCGGTCCTCCGTCCGTGCCGCAGCCAGTGAATCGGAGCTGGCCGCGGACGCCGTTTCAGATGATGAGGATGCAGCGCAGGGCTGATGAACCAGGAAACCAGGGGAGCCGAAACTCAGCAGCCACATGAATGCCTGCAGTCCCGCCGCCAAGTAGCCACAGCCGCCCGGATCGTCGTCAAAGTCGGCTCATCTTCCTTGACCTCGGTCGCGGGCGGGATCTCGGAAGACGCGCTGGAGCAGCTGGTGGGTGTCCTGGCGCAACGGCGGCTGGCCGGCACGGAGATCATTTTGGTCTCCTCCGGGGCCATCTCCGCCGGCCTGCTGCCCCTGGGCCTGGCGCGCAGGCCCAAGGACCTGGCCACGCAGCAGGCGGCGGCAAGTGTGGGGCAGGGCCTGCTCATGGCGCACTACAACAAGGCCTTCACCTCCCATGGTGTGACGGCGTCGCAGGTGCTTTTGACCGCTGAAGACCTGACCCGCAGGCACCAGTACGTCAATGCCCACCGCGCCCTGGAACGGTTGTTGAATCTGGGCGTGGTGCCCATTGTGAACGAAAATGACACCGTGGCGACGCATGAAATCCGCTTTGGTGACAATGACAGGCTCGCCGCCCTGGTGGCGCACCTGGTCAAGGCCGACGCACTGGTGCTGCTGTCCGACGTCGACTCCCTCTATGACGGGCCGCCCGCCCAGGGCGCCACCCGCATCAGCCAGGTCAACTCGCCGGAGGATTTGGCCGGCATTGTCATTGGCAGCGCCGGGAAGGCCGGCGTTGGCACCGGCGGGATGGCCACCAAGGTGCAGGCGGCCATGATTGCCGCCGAGACCGGCATCCCCGCCCTGGTCACCTCCACCAGCCAGGCCGCCGCAGCGCTGGCGGGGGAGGACGTGGGCACCTGGTTCGGCATCAATGGCAACAAGCGCCCCGTGCGCATGCTGTGGCTGGCCCATTTGGCGGACATCCGCGGGCGGCTGGTGCTGGACGACGGCGCCGTCCGTGCCGTCAGCGACCGGCACAAGTCGCTTTTGCCGGCGGGCATCACGGCCGTCACGGGAGACTTCGACGCCGGCGACGCCGTGGAGCTCAGTGATGCGCACGGTACGGTGTTTGCCCACGGCCTGGTCAACTACAGGCATTCGGACCTGCCGCAAATGCTGGGCCGTTCCACCAAGGATCTGGCCAAGGACATGGGCCGCGGCTTTGAACGCGCGGTGGTCCACGTTGATGATCTGGTGCTGCTGAACGTACCAGCCACAGCCTAGATGCTCAATTGCCTTAGACTTGGGGCATGACCGAGCAGATTGTTGAAGTAAATGTCGCTGCCGAAGTGCGGGCCATAACCGACAGGGCACGCCGGGCGGCACGCCGCATGTCCGGAGCCAACCGGGCCTGGAAGGACAAGGGCCTGCTGGCCATTGCCCAGGCGCTGCTGGAAAACCAGGACACGGTTTTGGCCGCCAATGCCAAGGACCTGGCCGTGGGCCGGGAAAACGGCACCTCCGCTTCCATGCTCGACAGGCTCACGCTCACCGGGCAGCGCGTTCAGGGTTTGGCGGACGCCCTGGCCAACCTTGCCACGCTGCCGGATCCCGTGGGCAATGTGGTGCGCGGCCAGACCCTTCCCAATGGCCTGCGGATGCGTCAGATCAACGTTCCCATGGGTGTTGTGGCTGCCATTTACGAGGCCAGGCCCAACGTCACCGTGGACATTGCGGGGTTGGCGTTGAAGAGTGGAAATGCTGTCATTCTGCGCGGTGGCACGGCAGCAGCGCATACCAACAAGGCACTGCTGGTGCTGCTCCGTGATGCCTTGGAGCAGGTGGGCCTGCCTGCGGATGCGGTGCAGTCCGTTGACGAGTTTGGCCGCGAAGGTGCGAACCTCATTATGCAGGCCAGGGGAGCGGTGGATGTCCTCATTCCCCGCGGTGGGCGCGACCTTATCCAAACGGTGGTCAATAACTCCCGGGTGCCGGTCATTGAAACCGGGGAAGGCAATGTCCACATCTTCATTGACGCCAGCGCCAAGGCGGAGATGAGCGTTGATATTTTATTGAACGCCAAGACCCAGCGCCCCAGTGTCTGCAATACGGTGGAGACCCTCTTGATCCACCAGGATGCCACCGTGCTGCCGCAAGTGCTCACGTCGTTGTCCAAAGCCGGCGTCAGGCTTCACGTGGACGAGCGTGTGCGAGCTGCCCTGCCCGCTGCGGTGCCGTCCTCGGCGGCGACGGACGAGGATTGGGCCACGGAATACATGGATCTGGACTTGGCCGTGAAAATGGTGGATTCCATGGATGAAGCCATCCAGCACATCCGCACCTGGAGCACCGGCCATACAGAGGCCATCCTGACCAACGACCTCGCCAATGCCGAGAAGTTCATAGCCCAAATTGATTCTGCTGCCGTGATTGTCAACGCCAGCACACGCTTCACCGACGGCGGGGAACTGGGCTTGGGTGCCGAGGTGGGGATATCCACCCAAAAGCTGCACGCCCGCGGGCCCATGGGGTTGACGGAGTTGACCACCACCAAATGGATTGTCCAGGGCGAAGGGCAGATCCGCGGCTGATTGCCGCCTGCATCAACTGGATCGAAGCTGAGGGCATGATGCGGCTCCGGGCAGGATCGGAACATTCGTTCTGGATCCGGCTCGGAGCTTTTTCATTGCAACGGATGCCGGCGGCGGAGGGCACAGTGCAGGCTGTGGATAACATGCTGGCGTGTTTTGGCAGGCAGCTGTAGTTTGGTACCACGCCAGCCGCAACGGTTTCAATGAGGAAACTGCTGCTTGTCCCACGGAAGTTGGAGGCAGGCCATGAAGCACAGCAATATGGAAGCTGCACTGCGGCACGGCAGCACTCATTGTGCCTCCCTCCCTGAAAAGGGGAACCCTGCTGCCTTTCTTCCCCGGAAACACCGAAGGGCAGCGCAGCCACTTTTAGCCGCTGCCATGGCCGGGTTGCTGGCCTTGACGGGATGCACAGCTGGTGACGACCCACCGGAAACAACTGCAAGTCCCGCATCTGCGTCCACTTCCCCCGCGCCAGGGGCGACAACAGCGGCAACTGCCAAAACCACAGCGGCACCCATTTACAAGCCCGCCACAGATCTGGGTCCAGCTCAAAACGTGCCCGTGCCGGTATTGCCGGAGAAGGCCAAGGAATTCAGCGAGGAAGGCCTTATTGCCTTCACCGAGTACTGGTACCAGACCCTGGGCTACGCTTTTGAAACGGGTGACCCGGCACCCATGATGGCCATCAGTGACGCTGCATGCAAGACCTGTGGCGCCATGGAAGAAGCCGTGATGGGCGGTCACGAGGGCGGAAAATGGATAAAGGGCGGGAAGATGGTCATCGATCCGCCCCGCAGCGCGTTTGTGAAGATGGACGATGGCACCTACCAAGCCCTGACAATGGCGCGTCAAGAGCAAGTGTTGTTCTTCAATGCCGACAAAACAATAAGACGAGACTTCGGTGTCACAATCGCCGAGCGCGACATCTTGGTTGCCACGTATGCGGATTCTAAATGGACTGCTTTGACCGTCGAACATGTTGCCGGGAGCAAGAGCTCATGAGGCAATCCGGAGGGATCTCATCACGGTACGGAACTGTCTTCGTGTTGGCTGCATTGATGATCAGCAGTTCGGGGGTAGCCGTGGCGGATGATAATACTGACGCGGTTTGGTCGGGATCCGGCATCGACACCGAGGAGTGGACATCACTTCCGGGATCTGATGATGAAATGATTCATCTGCCTCCGGCTGGGAACAATGATGGCTATGTTTATGAAGCCAGGTTGGCTTGTACGGACGGAGACGCGGTGATTTTTCCTGCTTGTGCTGCAGTCATGCCGCCGTGCTCTACGGGAGCCGGGCGTGATGACGACCGTCCCGGGACAGCAATTTATTGGTACAGGGCTGCGGCAGGGGAAAATCCCCTTGCATGGCACTATCTGTCCGGCCCAGAGTGTGTCTATGGAGAGGAACCTCGCGACGTTCTGGGCGAGATTGCCGCTCAAATTGCGCAGGAATTCCAACGATCTCCAGTGGTTCCTGCAAAGTTCGGCAGCCAGCCAGGAGCACACACTTTGCGTGGGAATGAGACCAACGTCTGGGCGGAAGCTGCCACCCAGAATTTCAACCTGACCATGATCGGCCAACAAGTCATCATCACGGCAACCCCCGTGGCCTATACCTGGGACTATGGCGATGGCAGCATCTGGGGACCTACGCCCTTCCATGGGGCACCGCTGCATGAGGATCGGATTGGCGAGCAGACCCAGACAAGCCATGTTTACACCACCACGGGCAGGCTTGCCATCGGCTTGATGACACACTTCGACGGCACGTACACCGTCAATGGTGGACCGGAGCTTCCCATCCCGGGCCAAGGCAATATTCCCTCCACCCCACTGCCACTGACCGTATGGCGCGCGGAAACCCATCTCTATGCAGACAACTGTTTACAAAATCCGCAGGGAGTAGGTTGCTGAACCCGCAAGGTCAAAACTGGAATACCCGGCTCACCACAGCCTTGATGTGCCAGCGAGTGTCGATACCGCGTACCATTAGAGGGAATCCAAGCAAAAGCCGCGGCATGCAAAAATCCACCCGCCCGGCTACGTACCCAAGGGGAGAAACAATGCTGACCCAGCTTTCCGGCGTCGTCTTAGCTGCTGCTGAAGAACACGAACTCGCACCGCTGATCGCGCCGCCGTTCGTCATTGGCGGCATTATGCTTGCGGCCCTGCTGTTGCTGATGGTTGTGACAGTCTCCTTCATGAACCTGGGGAACCGTCATTCGGCTGTACCGCAGGCCGACGACCCCCACCGTCAGCACACCAACAAGCACGCCCATGGCGACGATTCGGCCACGTCAAATCACTAAAGAAGCACCCCAAGCCCTCCATGCAGTGGCTTTGGGGCACCGTCTCCGCGTTGGAGTCATGGGTGGAACGTTTGATCCGATCCACCATGGTCACCTTGTCGCCGCCAGTGAGGTTGCGAATACTTTCAAACTTGATGAAGTCATCTTTGTGCCCACCGGGCAGCCTTGGCAAAAGGCTGACAAGGAAGTTAGCCCTGCAGAGCATCGCTACCTCATGACGGTCATTGCGACAGCTGCCAACCCGCAGTTCACAGTCAGCCGGGTAGACATTGACAGGCCCGGGCCCACCTTCACCATTGATACGCTGCGTGATTTGCGCCGCCTGCGCCCTGAAGCCGACTTGTTCTTCATCACCGGTGCGGACGCCATGGCTCAAATCATGTCGTGGAAGGATAGTGACGAACTGTGGAAGCTGGCACATTTTGTTGGTGTCACCCGGCCTGGTCACGTGCTCGATGGGCGGGGCCGCAAAGATGTAAGTTTAATGGAAGTACCCGCCATGGCGATCTCCTCCACGGACTGCCGTCAGCGTGTGGCGGAGCACAACCCTGTTTGGTATTTGGTGCCTGACGGGGTGGTGCAGTACATCGCCAAGCATGGCTTGTACCTTCAGCCCGGCGCTGATGTCCAGAAGGCTGACATGCCGACGACTTCGAGAACTGAATGAGTAACTGATGAGCAAGGAAACGGAGCCGATTCGCAGCCGCAGGCAATTGCGGGAGCAGTTGGCAAAATCTGCAGGTGCGGCGGAAAAACCGTCAGCGCCGGTCAGTCCTGCGTCCACCAAAGCTGCCTCCGGTGCCGATCCGAAGACCGCGTCCGAGGCCAAGCCAGAACCTGACAGCACTACGGAAAACCGCCCGGCTGCAAAGCCGGATGCCGCACCAGCCGCCAAGCCCGCGACTGCTGCAAAGCCTGCTGACGCTGCCGCCAAGCTTGCGACTGATGCAAAGGTGGATGCCGCACCGGCCGCCAAGCCCGAGCCTGCGGCCAAGCCCGAGCCGGCGGCAAAGCCGGCACCAGCGGCCAAACCCGAGCCAAGTGGAACGCCGGAAGCGGCGCCCAAGGAGCGTCAGTCCCAGACCAGGGCACGGGACAGGGCCGCGCTGCGGGCCTACAAAGAGTTGCTTGACCAACCAAATTCTGCCCCGCTGCCGTCTCGGCGCGCCTTGCGGCAGGCCCAGCTGGATGCCGACCGGGCCCCTGTCACTGCCGTGAACCCCGTGGTGTCGCCGCCCTTGAAGCCTGCCGGCGCGCCGCCGGTGCGGCAGCCGGCTGCCGCAGAAAAAACCACGGCAGCCAAGCAAGATGCGCCAAGTCAAAGCAAAGGCCAAGGTTCACCGGCCGAGGGCCAGACCAAGGCCGCTGGAGCCGCGCCGTCGTCCGGGGCGGTTTCGGGCGTGCGCACGCGGGGCGGGCGTCGGGCTGCGGCTCCTGAAGCTCCTGCTGCTGAGGCGACTTCCAGCGTGGATCCGCTGACCCAGGCCCCCTTGTCAGCTGATCAGGCGGATGCTGCGCAAGCGCAGGCGCTGGCCGCCATCAAGGAGGCCGCAGCGGCGGCTGCGGCCCGTGTCAATGGCGCATCGGAGGACAAGCTTCCTGCGGCCACGGAGGCCGGTTATCCTCCCCTTCCGGGTCTGGTTCCCGGTGGTGACTACTATCCAGTCTCGGCTGGACCGCCCCCCGCTGTGTCAACCCCTTCGGCTGAGGAACTGCAGCTTCTGACCGCGGAACGGGCGGAAAAGGAGCGCGCAGCCGTTCTTGCGGAGCGGGCCCAGGCACGTGACCGTCTGGCTCAGGAAAGCGCCAAGAACAGGCGGGCCGCAGATCCTACGGCCACCAACAATCTGGCCATGGTCACACCGCTGGAATTTATCGAGGTTGAGGGCTCCGAGAGCCCCGTGCTGCGGCAACCCGGCACCACACATGTGCCCATTGTCACCCGGGCCACGCCCCGTCAGACGCCAGGCAGGCGCATACCGCCGCGGCCGGAACCCAAACCGCAGTCCCGTGCGGCAGGGCCTGCCGAGGCGCCGCCTGCCTCGGATGCCAAGGTCCGGAACCAAGGTGCGGCCACCGCCGGCGCCGAGCGGTTTGACGCGGCCCTGGCACCCCGCACCGTCCGTCGGCCCGGTACGGGAGAGCGGCCCTTGACGGGCGGGCACAGCAACACCCTCAAACGTGCGGAGGCCATGGCCGCAGACGGGCAACAGACAGTGCCGTCCGTCGCCGCGCCGGATGCCGTGACCCGATCTCAAATGCCGCCCATGCCGGCCGATTATGCGCACGGTTTGGAGCCGCTTGACGCCGTCACTGCTGGCCTGGGCCGCACCCAGCGCAATTTGTTGTGGCTGTGGGGCAGCGTCATTGTGGGTGGGGCAGCGGTCATTGCGTGCCTTATTATGATTTTCACGTACCTCTAAGCACGCCACAATTTTCATCAATCAAAGGAACCATCAGTGACCGCAACAGAAAAGTCCATAGAACTCGCCCGGGCAGCAGCCCGCGCTGCTTCGGACAAGCTGGCCCAGAATGTAACAGCCATTGATGTCAGCGATCGGCTTGCCATCACGGACATCTTCTTCATTGCCTCCGCAGCTTCCGAGCGTCAGGTCAACGCAATTGTGGACGGCATAGAGGACGAGCTGCACAAGTTCGATCTGCGTCCCGTGCGCCGGGAAGGGCGCTCGGGCGGCCGTTGGGTCCTGTTGGATTATGCCGACATTGTGTTCCACGTCCAGCACGAGGAAGACCGCGTGTTCTATGCCATCGAGCGGCTTTACGGGGATTGCCCCGTGATTGACCTGCAGCTTCCCGAATCCGACCCTTCAGCGTCCTCAGCTTCCGGGTCCTCAGATGCGCAGGCGGCGGACCAGCCGGACGAGAACTAGACCATCAATACTTCCAGAAACGGAACAACGGCTCCCTCGGTGGTTACTGCATCCGGTCATTCAGTTCTGCAACCCGCGGGCCCGCGCCGGCGGGTTGTTTTTTGGCGCCATGGACGCACGGCATGGAACGCGGCGCGTCGCTTTCAAGGCCAAAGCGACATTCCCCTCGACGACGTGGGGGAGTCCCAGGCACGCCGGGCAGCGGCCTTGCTCGCCGGAAAGCTGGTCTCCATCGAGGATCAGGGCCCGGAGGTGCACATCATGTCCTCCGACCTGGGCCGGGCGCTGTCAACCGCCGAGGCGCTGGCCCAATTCACCGGGGGCCAGGTGAAGGTGGACCAGCGTTTAAGGGAAACCTTTGGCGGGGAGTGGGAAGGTCTTACCTTCGCCGAAATTGAGGCACGCTACCCGGATGACATTTCCAGCTGGCAACGTGACGAACCCGGCATCCGTGCCGGCGGAGGTGAAACCCGGGTGGAAGTGGCGCAACGAATGGTCGCCGCAATCCTGGACGGAGTGCAACAACTTCCCGACGGCGGCACCCTCGTGGTTGCCACACATGGCGGCGCCACCCGCGTTGCCCTGGCAAAGCTGCTCGGTCTGCCCGAGCACCTGTGGCGCACCCTCTCGGGCCTCTCCAATTGCCACTGGTCAGTGGTGGAGACGTCCGTCCTGGCCGCCGAGGGGGCCGCAGCGGCGCAATGGCGCCTGCTTGAACACAACGTGGGCACCCTGCCGGAACCCTACGAGGCGCCCGAGGACCTGGCCGAACCCGTGGAGGACTAAAACGGGATCGCAGCACGATTTGGTGCTTCGCCAAATCGTGCTCTACGATGGACGAGTTGCTTCGGCCAAGACCAACAGGTCAGGCTGAAGGTGACGAAGGTTTGGGGCTGTGGCGCAGCTGGTAGCGCACCTGCATGGCATGCAGGGGGTCAGGGGTTCGAGTCCCCTCAGCTCCACCAAACTGACCGGTGGCTGGCAACAGCAGACGGTGAGATTTGAACTGAATATGCACAACGTTTTGGGGCTGTGGCGCAGCTGGTAGCGCACCTGCATGGCATGCAGGGGGTCAGGGGTTCGAGTCCCCTCAGCTCCACCAAAACAATCAGGTCCAGCCACTCCACGTGGCTGGACCTTTTTTCATGGTCCCGTCCGGCCGGCACGGACCGCGCAGGTATCCGGATCGTCGGCCCGGGGCACGGGCCGGTAAAAGGTGCGACAATATTGCAGTGCCCACCCCAGAACCTGACTTCGCCATAACCCCCCGCAGCTATGAGGCCGTGCTGCGCAGCATTGAAAATGACCTGCGTGAGGGCAAAATCAAGGTGGGGGACCAGTTGCCTGGGGAGCGTGCCCTCGCTGAACAGCATGGCCTGTCCAGGGCCTCGGTCCGTGATGCCATCCGTGTGCTCGGTGCCATGGGAGTGGTACGCACCGCAGTTGGTTCAGGCCCACAATCCGGGGCGGTCATTGTCAGCAATCCCAGTGCGGGGTTGGCCTCAACCCTGCGCCTGCACATGGCCACCAACCATTTTCCCGTTGCCGACATTGTGCAGACCCGCATCATGATGGAAACCTGGGCCGCCCGTGAAGCGGCAGGCAAACCCCGTGCGGCGGCGCAGGAGGAAAGCCTGCGCCAATTGCTCGCTGCCATGGCGGAGCCGCAGTTGGACCGCGAGCAGTTCCACGTCCTCGACGCCGCCTTCCATGTCATGCTCAGTTCGCTGGCAGGCAACGCCGTCATCACCTCCATGATGGAGTCGCTGCGTTCGGCGATCCAAGGCTATGTAGGCGCGGCGATTGGCAGCGACTCCCTCTGGGAGCGGATTGTCCCCACCCTGCGTGAACAACATGGCCGCATTCTGGCCGCTGTCTTGGCCGACGACGGCGATGCGGCGGCTGCCGCCCTGATCGAACACATCCAGTGGTTCCATGCCAGCCAAACAAAGAGTGGGTCATGACCGGGAAATCCTCACCCGCAGAGTTCCCGGCGCTGCGCTGCCCCTGCCACAGCGGAGAACAATTCGGCAATTGTTGTGGCCGGTATTTTGCGCCGCCCGCGGGCAGGGGCTTGGCGGCACCCACCGCGGAGGCACTCATGCGTTCACGCTTCAGCGCCTTCGCCCTGGGCAATGCCCAGCACCTGCTGCGCACCTGGCACCCTGACACGTGTCCGGAGGACTTGGATTTGGACCCGGAGCAGCAGTGGTATCGCTTGGATATTCTCAGCACCCATAAGGGTGGTCCCTTTGACGGGGAAGCCGTGGTGACCTTCCGGGCCCATTACCGCCAGGCGTCAAACCGCAGGGAGCGCGGCTCATTCGTGGAGACAAGCAGCTTCACCCGCGTCCGTGGCCAGTGGCTGTATGTGGCTGCGTTGGAAATCTCCTGATCCGTGGTGGGAAACACCGCACGGTAGAGTGTCGTGGTGAAGGAAAATAGCCCGCAGCCCGCGCAGGGGCAGCCCCACTTTGATTTTGGTTTGCTGCGGCGCTTCCCCGACGTCGAAGCCGGGAACTTGTTTGCCCATGATGCCACCGACGAGTTGATCCTCACCGAAGCCCATGCGGCGTTGGCTGCCGTCCGGGGCGCTGAAGCCGTCGTGGTGGGGGACCGTTACGGGGCGTTGACCCTCGGTGCCGCCGCCGTTCACGGCCTCTCCGGGCTGCGCGTCCATCAAGACGGGTTGTCAGGGGAACTGGCGCTGGAGAACAACGCAGCACGCCTGCACCTGGGCGGATGCTATTCCCCGCTGCCCCTGGGCCCGGAACTCTTTGCCGGCGCCAAGGTCATTGTGTGGCAATTGCCGCGCGGCCTGGAGGAAATCGAAGAGCTGGCAGGACTCATGAAGGCCCACGCGGCCCCTGAGGTGCAGATTTTTGCAGCCGGCCGGGTCAAGCACATGACGTTGGGGATGAACGCGGTGCTGGGCAAGTACTTTACCCAGGTGGAAGCCGGGCGGGCGTGGCGCAAATCCCGCCCGTTGCGCGTGGGCGGGCCCCGTCCGGAGGCCCCCGCGCCGGACTTTCCCAAACGGGAATACCACCCGGAGTTGAAGCTGTGGCTTTGTGCACATGGCGCCACCTTTGGCGGCACCAAGATCGACGTGGGGACCCGCTTCCTGCTGGACTTCCTGCCGGAGATGCGTCCCGGTGCCGGCACGGCCATTGATCTGGGCTGCGGCAACGGCACCATTGCCGCAGCCTTGGCCGCGGCCCGGCCCGGATTGCGCGTGCTGGCCAGCGACCAGTCGGCGGCCGCGGTTGCGTCCACACTGGCCACTGTGGAAGCCAATGGCCTAACCGCTCAAGTTACGGCCGTCCGCGATGACGCGCTGGCATCCTTTGCCGGCAACTCGGCCCAGCTGATTGTGCTCAATCCGCCCTTCCACGTGGGTGCCACGGTTCATGCCGGCATCGCCCACAAGTTGTTCGCCGCGGCCGCGCGGGTGTTGGCTCCGGGGGGTGAACTATGGTGCGTCTACAACCGCCATTTGGACTATCGGGGCGCGCTGCAAGCTGCTGTGGGGCAGACCCGCGCAGTAGGCAAGAACAGCAAATTCACAGTGACCGTCAGCACCAAGGCCGCTGCCTGAGCAGGGATGGCCGCACATCAGCCACGTACGGCCGGCTGGGCTGGCCTGACAGCTGCGCACAACGCGGAACCCGGGGCCGCTGTACTGGGCGGTAGTGTTAAGCATGGCTACGGCCTTCATCGTGAATGTGTCAAGGAGAAATGCTCTTGGATGAGCCCCAGATTGCTTTGCCGCAGCGTCGGCGTGGTACAAACCTGCCCAAAATGGGGGATTTCAATCAAGCTGTCATTCTTGATTCCATCAGACGCTCGCCGGAAGGGCTAAGCAGGGTCGAGCTTGCGGCGTCGGCCGGGCTGGCAGCCCAGACCGTGTCCAATATCTGCCGCCGGTTGTTGGACGCCGGACTGATCATTGAAGCCGGCAAGGAAACCTCCGGCCCCGGCAAGCCGCGCACCATTTTGCGCCTCAATCCGGGCGGAATGTACGCGGTCGGGGTGCACATCGATCCATCCTTGACGCACTATGTGTTGGTGGATGCGGTGGGCACGGTGTTGGATTCAGTGGCGGAGGCAACTGATCTGGCCAGCCCGCCGGAAGCCGCAGTCAAAGCCATGGGGGCACGGATCCGGCGCATTGTTGCCCGGGCCGGCATCGACGGCGAAAGAATCGTGGGCGCGGGGGTCGCCACCCCCGGGCCGGTGGATGTGCAAAGCGGCACCGTGGTGGACCCGCCGCACATGACGGGGTGGAACCACGTTCCGCTGAGCGAGTGGCTGCAGGCGGCAACGGGCCTGCCAGTGGTCATGGACAAGGACGTCACAGCCTCCGCGGTGGCCGAGTTGTGGGCCGGGCCTGCCAACGGGGGCGGTAATTTCATCTATGTCTATGTGGGCACCGGCATTGGTGCCGGCTTGGTGATCAATGATGAAGTGGTCCGGGGTTCCTCCGGAAATGTGGGCGAAATTGGCCATATCGTCACCGATCCGGACGGCCCGGAGTGCGATTGCGGCCGTCGGGGCTGCCTGAAGGTCACCTGCATGCCGGAGGTTTTGGTCGCCCAGGCGCAGGGGGCGGGGATCCTGCCTGCCGGTACGGGCGGCTCGGTATGTCAATTGGTGGACCAGCTGGCGGCCCTGGCACAGTTGGCTGCCGACGGCAACGAGGTGGCGGCAACCATTATGACCCGCTCGGCGCACCGCCTGGCCACCGCCGTGTCAGTGCTGACCAATTTGCTCGATGTGGACCGGGTGGTGTTTGGCGGACCCCTTTGGCCGTCCCTGGCACCCACCCACATGGCCCACATTCCGTTGCTGCTCCAACAGATGTCGGTGACCAGCAGCGTCCACTCGGTGGAGGTGAGCAGCACGGCTGTGAGCATTGGCGAGGAGGCCTTTGGCGCCGCCTGCCTGGTGATGGAAAAAACGTTCAGCCCCAACGCAGCCCACCTGTTGCTGGACGCCAAAGGGTAGGGCGCAGTTGCCGGCAGCCGGCACCGGGGTCTAAAGCAGCTCTTCGCGGATTTCCCCAAAGGGGATGGTCGGGTCCGCATGGGCCTGGACCTCGTCCAGGGTGATGACCACACGCACGCCATGGCTCATCTCCGCCGCCGACTGCTGAAGCACGGGCCGCAAAGTGGCAACAAGGTCAGCATTCTTGCCGGACAGATACGCTTCATAGGATGCTGGCAACTGGTTCATGGCCCCATCGTAGCCACAAGGACCAGGGCGTGCGCAAGGCCCATGGGAAGATCTCCCCATGGCGCACACACTGCCGGCGTCCGGACTGGCTGGTACCTTGGACAACAGTTCCCCCAGTTCTCTCGAAAGGTTCCGCCCCGTGCTTTCCACCGCCACCGGCTCCCCGATTTCACCTGATGAGCTGGCCGGGGCACAGCATGTGGCTGCCGGGATTGCCCGCAGTTTCGAAAACAAGGTGGTGGGTCAGGCACGGCTGCGTGAAACCCTGCTGATTTCGCTGTTGACCGGAGGGCACGTGCTGTTGGAATCCGTGCCTGGCCTGGCCAAAACCACCGCCGCCCAAACCTTGGCTGACTCCATCAACGCCCGTTTCCACCGCATTCAATGCACCCCCGATCTTTTGCCCAGCGACATTGTGGGCACGCAGATCTATGACGCGGCCAAGGGCAGCTTTGTGACCCAGTTGGGCCCGGTGCACGCCAACATTGTGTTGCTCGATGAAATCAACCGCTCCAGCGCCAAGACACAGTCGGCAATGTTGGAGGCCATGCAGGAGCGCCAGACCACCATTGGCGGGGAAGTGCACCCGCTGCCTTCGCCCTTTATGGTCATGGCAACGCAAAACCCGATCGAGCAGGAAGGCACCTACCAGCTGCCGGAAGCCCAAATGGACCGGTTCATGCTCAAGGACGTCCTGGATTACCCCAGCCCCGTGGAGGAGGCGGAAGTGATCCGACGCCTCGACGCCGGCGTGTTTCGGCCCGAATCCACCCCGCCGCCCGTTGCGGAGCTGGACCAGGTGCGGGCACTGCAGGCCACGGCAAAAAAGGTGTACCTGGATCCGTCGTTGATCAATTACATTGTGGGCCTGGTGTATGTGACCCGGCACGCCGGGGCGTACATCGACCCGGCCCTGGCCCGGGTGGTGGAATTCGGGGCCAGCCCGCGTGCCAGCATTGCCTTCACCCAGGCTGCCCGCGCCCTGGCCCTGCTGCAGGGCCGGGACCACGTGATCCCGGAGGACATCAAGGCCTTGGCGGAACGGGTGTTGCGCCACCGCATCATTTTAGGTTTTGAGGCGGTCGCGGAAAACATCAAGGTGGAGACGGTCATTGCCGCGGTGCTCGATTCCGTCCAGACGCCCTAGCCGCCATGGGCAGCTTGTTGACGGCGGTCAAGACCAAAATGTACATCTTCGCCCATCGGCGTGCCCGGGGCATGCTGGATGGCGAATACGCCTCCATTTTCCGTGGCCGCAGCCTGGATTTTGATGATTTGCGCGCCTACGTGCCAGGGGACGAGGTGCGTGACATTGACTGGAAGGCCACCGCCCGCACCGGCACGCCGCTGATCAAGCGTTATGTGGCCACCCGCCGCCAGCAGCTTTTGTTCGTCACGGACACCGGGCGGAACATGGCTGCCGTGGCCCGCGGCGGTGAAGCCAAGAAGGACCTGGCAGTCATGGCGATGGGTGTGCTGGGATCCCTGGCCCTGGCGCATGGTGATTCGGTGGCGCTGGTCCATGGGGCCGGGGCAGACTCCGTGGCGTTTCCGGCCAAGGGAACCGAAAGCCATCTGGAGCAGTTGCTGCGCTGTGTGGACGCCGCGTCCCTCACACATGGACCCAGCGATCTGTGCGCCAGGCTCGAATATGCCGCCTCCCATTACCGCCGGCGCATGCTCCTGGTCATTATTGCCGATGACGTCCCTGCCTCCGAACGCCTGGCCACGGTGCTGCGCCGGCTTGCTGCCCAGCATGAGGTCCTGTGGGTGCAGCTTGCCGACGCGGCCCTGGCCGGTGCCGAGGCCGTGCAGGGCCATGCGGTGGGTGCCGCCGGGCTGGAGCAGGTGCATGTGCTGTTGGCGCAGGATCCGCGCCTGGCGCGCAGCTATGCGGACGCCGTGGCCCGGCGCAGCCAGGAGCTGGCGCAGTTGCTGAGCCGCCGCGGCATTGCCACCGCCACCATTGCCCACAGCGATGAAGCGGTGGGGCAGGTCTTTGCCCTGTTGGAGAGGCATCGCCGTGCCCGATGAAGGAACGTTCTACGGCCCCGTGGGTTACTCAATATGGTGGCCGCTGCTCGGCGCCGCCCTGCTGTTGCTGTGCCTGGGCGCGGTGGCGTGGATCTGGATCAGCACCCGGCCCCCGCGTGAAACAGCCGTGCCCGGTTTTGTGGCCCCCCGCAACCCGGAATCGGTGCGGGCCCGCTATTTGCAGTTGATCGGCGGCATTGAAAGCAGGCACGACGCCGGGGAGCTGGGCGGGCGTGACTGCCACCTGGAGCTGAGCCTGGCAGTGCGGACCTTCGTGTACGAGATGACCGGCCTGCAGACCCAGCGGATGACCCTGGCCCAGTTGCGCACCCATGGTTTGCCCCTGGTGGGGGATGCCGTGGAGCTGTTGTATCCGGGTGAGTTTTCCGCCTACGGCGGGCAGCTCACCGCGTCCCAAGCCGTGCACCTGGCCCGGGGCGTGGTGCAGTCATGGCGTTGAGCCATTGGTGGCTGCTGCCGCTGGCCGTGCTGGCGATGGCCGGGACGCTGCTTTTTCTGTGGCGCCACCGAACCCCCGGTGTCCCGTTTACACCCGTGGCCCATGCGGACCGGCTGACGGCGCTGGCCGGCTACCGGGCAGCGGTGGCCCGCAGGCGCAGATGGCTGGCCGTGGCGCTGGCTGGCGCGGGTGTGCTGGGGCTCTCCCTGGCCGTTGCGGCGGCGCGGCCGGTCACGGAAACCCTCAGCGCCCCGGAAAGCGTCAATCGGGACATCATGCTGTGCCTGGACGTTTCCGGGTCCATGCTGGAAACGGATGAAGCTATTGTCGGTGTCTTTTCCGAGCTGGTGGGCAGCTTCCGGGGCGAGCGGATCGGGCTGGTCATTTTTGATTCCAGCGCCGTGACGGTGTTTCCCCTCACTGACGACTACGACTTTGTGGCCGAGCAGCTCACGGTGGCCAAAAAATCACTTGGCGGCGCCGGGGGCGGTTACGAATTTTTTGCCGGTACCTACGAATCGGCAGGTTCCTCCCTCATTGGTGACGGCCTGGCCAGCTGCGCCAATGGATTCCCGGCAGTGGACCAGACCCAGCGCTCGCGGTCCATTGTTTTTGCCACCGACAACATGCTGGCCGGCAGGTCCCTGTTCTCCCTGGCCGAATCGGCGGCGTTGGCACAACGGTCAGGCATCCGGGTGTACTCGCTGAACCCGAACGACTTTGGCTCATCAACCCTTTTTGGTGACGCGGCGGAAGGCTTGAAGCAGGCCAGTTCCACCACCGGCGGGCAGTATTACTCCCTTCAGTCACAGACGGCGGTGAAGTCAATTGTGGATGCCGTCCAGGCCACGGAGGCTTCCAGGCTGCAGGGGGCGCCCCGGAGGACAGTGCAGGACCAGCCCGCCTGGCCGCTGGGGGCGGCCTTGGTTTCCTTGCTGGTGCTGGGAACCGCCGGATGGAGGCTGCATCGATGAACTTTCTGCCCCTGGTGACCCCGTGGCTTTTTTGGCCCGTGGCGCTGCTCATGATCGCCGCTGCCGCGTCGCTGCTGCACAAGTCGCCCAGCGCTGCCCGCTGGCGGTACGCCGCCCTGGTGGTTTTGGTGGTCTTCTCCGCCGCCCGTCCCGGCATCCCGGGAGCGTCGGTGCCCGTTGCCGCCACGGATCTCAATGTCTTTTTTGTTGTGGACACCACCCCCAGCGTGGCGGCCGAAGACCACAACGGCAGCGGGCGGCGCATCGACGGCATCAAGGCCGACATTTCGGCCATTGCCGAAGAACTGGCCGGGGCCCGTTTTTCACTCCTGAGCTTTGACAGCAATGCTGTGGTGGAGCTTCCCCTGACCACCGACACCACTGCGTTGCGCACCCTCAGCGAAGTGCTGTCCCCACGGATCACGTACAACTCCCAGGGCAGCAGCATCAGCGTCGCTGATTCCCTGCTCGCCGAGCGTTTGGCGGCGGTGGAAAGCAGCCATCCCGAACGGCCCCGCCTGGTGTTTTACTTCGGTGACGGCGAGCAGACGGCAGCGCAGGCCCCCGCCCCCTTTACAAAATCAACGGCGTTGGTGGACGGGGGAGCGGTGCTCGGTTACGGCACCGCGGCCGGCGGAAAAATGCGTGAACAGGGTTTTGGTTCCGCCACCGGCGGTGAATGGATTGTGGACAAAAGCGCAGCCGGCGCCCCGGCCGTATCCAAAATTGATGAACAGGCGCTGAGAAAGGTGGCCTCGGAGCTGGACGTGCCTTATGTGCACCGCGCCGGCAACACGGACATTGCCCCGGCCATGGTCAAATCCGCGCCCAGCACCAGTTCCCAAAGCGAGAGCCAAAATACTGCGCCCGGGCGCTGGGAACTGTATTGGCTGCTGGCCGTGGCCGCCTTTGGCGTGGCGCTGTGGGAACTTGCTTCCCTGTTCCTGCTGTGGCGGGGGCCTCTACAGCACCGGGCAGGAGACCAGCCTTGACGGCCCATGACACTGCAGCAAGGATGCGCCGGCGTCAACGGCTGCTGGGCGCTGCCGCGCCGGCGGTGCTGGCCACGGTGGTTCTTGCCGTGAAGCTGCTGAGCCTTCCGTTTGCTGCCGGGCAGGCCACTGAAGCCTTTGATGCCGGCAATGGTGATCGAACCCTGGCTGCCGGGAAGGTCCTGGAGACCCTGAACGTGGTGGAACGGTACAAGGCCCATTTTGCGCTGGGGGACGGCCACGTGCTGCAGGGCAACTTTGAGCTGGCCCGGGACGAATTTGCCACTGCCCTGGAACTGGTGCCGCACGGGCAATCGTGCAAGGTGCGCGTGAACCTGGTGCTCAGTCTGGAAAAACTTGGCACTGAAAAAATGCAGGCCGGGGATCAGGCCGCAGCCACGGAGCTGTTTGCCCAGGGCAGCACGCTGGTGGCGCAGGCACCGCGTGACTGTTTTGCCGCCGACAACCCCAATAACGTCCAGGGCGAGGGCGAGGCGCTGAAACAGGCGGCCCAACGGCTGGCGCAGAAGCAACAGGGTGGCCAGGAACAGCAAAGCCCCGGGGAGGGCGCCGAAGAGGAGGAACAAGCACCTCCAGCGGCGGATAAGTTGGAACAACTGGAAAAGTCCGGGCAGCAGGCCCAGCACGAGCGCAGCCAGGGCCAGAAGCTTAAAGAGGCCCTTGAGGCCCAGGAACCGGATCAGTACGCCAAGCCCTGGTAGTTCCACCCGGCACTGGCGGACCGCGGCCACGGTGTGGATCGTTCGATATTCACTGTTTCCCGGGGCCGCCGTCGAACGGATTGCGCAAATGGGCCGTAAAGTTGCGTCGTAATTCGGTCCGGGGTTTGCTGCCGGGTGTCCTGACTGCTTAGGATGATGACAACGTTAGTTCCTCAACGTGTGTCAGCGACTTCCAGAAGCACTTGGAGGTGTGGGTGCCCCCATGTGGGCCTGACATTTGCCGGTGGAGCCGCGCGGGACGGGCAACAATTGTTGACCCAGTCGCCATGCGCCGCCTTCATCTGAAGTTCTCATGACAAAAGATTGTCCTTGCCGCCGTGTGTTCTAGACACTCCGCGACGAGGCCAACCCCTTCTCAAGGATGCGCAAATGTCCCCACCCAGCCTTATTCAAAGCACCGCTCCTGTCTCCCACCCGGCGCCCATAGCCCTGTCCTATGAACTTTTTCCGCCACGCAACGAGGCCGCGGCCACCGCCTTGTGGAACACCATTCGGGAGCTGGAAAGCACCAACCCCGACTACGTGGCGGTGACCTACGGTGCCAACGGCAGCAACCGCGACACCGCCGTTGACCTGTTGGACCGGCTGCTCACCGAAACCTCCCTGCGGCCCCTGGCACATTTGACCTGCGTGGGAAACACCGCCGATGAACTGGCCGGCACCATTTCCACACTCCTGGAGCGCGGCGTGCGCGGGATCCTGGCCCTGCGCGGGGATCTGCCCGGCAATGCGCCGGCCGAGCCCCGCCCCGGCGCCCTGAACTATGCCCAGGACCTCATTGAACTCATTCGCCGGGTGGAACAACGCCGCTCGGCACTTCTATGTGCCGGAAAGGTGGCAATTGGTGTGGCGGCCTACCCGGCACGCCATCCGGAATCGCCGTCCGAGGAACATGACATTGAGGTGCTTCTGGCCAAACAACGCTCCGGGGCGGACTTCGCCATCACGCAGGTGTTTTTCCACCCCGGGCACTACAGCAATTTAGTGGCCCGGGCCCGCCGCGCCGGGGTCACCATTCCCATCATTCCAGGGCTCATGCCACTGACCAGCCTGCGCCGGGTGCTCCGGCTGGGGGACATGACGGGCGTGGCGCCGGAGCCGGCGCTCCTGGACGCGCTGGGCCGGGCCGGCGATGCCGCTGAAAGCAGGCGCATTGGGGTGGCGGCGACGGTGGATCTGGCCCGTGCAGCCCTGGATGCCGGCGCCCCCGGCATCCACCTGTACACCTTCAATGAACATGCCGCAGCCCTGGACGTGCTCGACAAATTGCAGCTGCTGCGCCCCGCAGCCGTTCCCCCTGCAGCCCGCGGTCTTGTCACGGCCTAGCCCGTGTGAGTGAACTTTTTTCATCTTGCTTTCCCAATTCAAAGGATTTTCCATGTCACATACAGCGTCTTTCCCCTCCGCCTCGCTTCTGGGCTACCCCCGCATTGGCCGCCGCCGCGAATTAAAGAAGGCCATTGAGGCTTTTTGGGCCGGCACCATTGACGCCGCCGAGCTGGAAGCCGCCGCCAGCAGCATCCAGCTGGGCATTGCCCGCCGCCTGAGCGGGCTGGGCTTGACCGAGCCGGCGGCAATTCCCGGGACCTTCTCCTACTACGACCAGGTGCTCGACGCCGCAACGCACCTGGGAGCTGTGCCGGCACGCTTTGGCGAGCTGCACAATGCCCAGGGCCAGTTGGACATCAACGCCTATTTCACCCTGGCCCGGGGCACTGCCGAGCAGCAGCCGCTGGAAATGACCAAGTGGTTCGACACCAACTACCACTACCTGGTGCCGGAAATTGGTCCGGAGACCAACTTTTCACTGAGCTCCACCCGGGTGGTGGAGCAGTTTGAACTGGCTTTGGCCAACGGCTTTGAAACCCGTCCCTACCTGGTGGGACCGGTGACATTCCTGCTCTTGAGCAAGGCCAGCGATGACGCCCCGGCCGGATTCAACCCCCTCTCCCGCCTGGAGGACGTGCTGCCGGTCTATGCCGAACTGCTCAGCCGCCTCGGTGCCGCCGGAGCCAGCTGGGTTCAAATTGACGAACCGGCCCTCGTGGCCGACCAGGACGTGCCCGTGGCGGACATCCAGGCCGCCGTGGCACGCTCCTACGAAGTGCTTGCCGCCGCGCCCGGCCGCCCCGCCATCCTGGTGTCCACGCCGTTCGGTGCGCTGAGCGATTTGCTGCCCACACTGGCTGCCGCACCCATCGAGGCCCTGCACCTTGATGCCTTCAAGGGCGCCGTGCCCGCCGCGGAGCAGCTGGCACTGCTGAACGGCAAGACGGTGGTTGCAGGAGTGGTGGACGGCCACAACATTTGGCGCAACGACCTGGCCGAGTCCGTTTCCCGGCTCGAAGCCATCCAGGCCGCCGGCCTGAAGGTGGCGGTCTCCACCTCCACCTCCACCCAGCACGTCCCACACGACGTTCAGGAGGAAGTCCAGCTCCCGGCGGAACTGCGCAGCTGGTTGGCCTTCGCCGACCAAAAGGCCGTCGAAGTGGTGACACTGGCCGCCCACCTGAAGGACCCGGCGTCGTCCGCTGCCGCCATTGCCGAAGCCACAGCCGTCATTGCCTCCCGTGCGGTGGCCCCCGGCGTCAAGCGCCCCGAGGTGCGTGCCCGCCTGGCAGCCCTGAAGCCGGAGGACTTCAACCGTGCCGCGTACCCGGTCCGGGAAGCGGCCCAAACGGCGGCCCTGGACCTGCCTGCGCTGCCCACCACCACCATTGGCTCCTTCCCGCAGACCGGTGAGATCCGCAGTGCCCGGGCCCGCGCCAACAAGGGGGCCATCACCGCGGCGGACTACGCCCAGCTGATGAAGGATGAAATCAAGCGGGTCGTGGAGCTCCAGGAGGAACTGGACTTCGACGTGCTGGTCCATGGCGAGCCCGAACGCAATGACATGGTGCAGTACTTTGCCGAGAACCTGGAAGGCTTTGACGTCACAGTCCACGGCTGGGTGCAATCCTATGGCAGCCGTTGCACCCGCCCCTCCATCCTCTGGGGTGACGTGACCCGCGGGCAGGCCATCACGGTGGAATGGGCCAGGTATGCGCAATCGTTGACCAACAAGCCCATGAAGGGCATGCTCACCGGCCCGGTGACCATCTTGGCGTGGAGCTTTGTCCGTGACGACCAGCCCCTGGGCGACACCGCCAACCAGGTGGGCCTGGCCCTGCGGGATGAAATTGCCGATCTTGAAGCCGCCGGCATTAAGATCATCCAGGTCGACGAGCCCGCCCTGCGTGAGCTGCTGCCGCTGCGCCGTGCCGACCAGGCCGCCTACCTGGACTGGTCGGTGAACTCCTTCCGGCTCGCCACCGCCGGTGCCGCTGATGAAACCCAGATCCACACCCACCTGTGCTACTCCGAATTTGGTGTCATCATTGACGCCATTGACGGGCTCGACGCCGACGTGACCAGCATTGAGGCCGCCCGCTCCCGCATGGAAGTGGTCAACGATCTGGAAAACCACGGCTTTGGCCGCGGCGTGGGACCCGGGGTCTATGACATCCACAGCCCCCGCGTCCCCGGCCAGGCCGAGGTCAGCGAACTGCTGGGCACCGCCGTCAAGCACGTGCCCGCCCGCCAGCTGTGGGTCAACCCCGACTGTGGGCTGAAGACCCGCGGCTACGCCGAAACCGAGGAGTCGCTGCGCAACCTGGTCAAGGCCACCAAGGAAGTCCGCGCGCAGCTGGTCTAGGGGCAATCCCCCACACCAAACCTGGTGACAGCGTCCCGGGCCCACCCCTGCCGGTGGGCCCGGGACGTTTTTTTGCCGCCCGGGCCGCCCCTCAGCAATGCCGGGGACAAGCCGTTGCCACTGTTCGTCTTTAGCGAAGCTGAATGGGGCCGGGCGGACTTTGGGAGCCAAACGTCCTCGGAGGCCCCTGAACTTGGGGGTGCCGGCGGCGTATCTGTCCATCCCGGGCCTGCCCTTTGGGGCGTGAAGGAAAGCGGCATGGGCAGCCATCACGGGCGCCACCGCGGTGTGGGCAACCTGCACCGGAAGTCAAGGGTGGACAAGCCCCTGGCGCCGGAGACCCCGAAGCGGCCCAGGGGCAGGGGCCCGGGGCCCGCGCCGGCGCAGATGCCGGCACCGGATGCCGGCACGCCCTGACCGGGCCCGCTACAAGGTGGCGTCCACCCGGCTTTGCTGCGTCAGCTCCTGCATGATGGCCGCGAGCTTGTCCACAAACAACTCCACCCGCGCCGTGCGGTTGTCATTGAGCAGCAAGGCAAAGACATTCCTGGCCAGGCGGATGTCGGGCACGTCCAGCACCACCACATTCTCCGGGCATCCCTGCAGCGCCAGCTCGGGCACCAGGGCCGCACCCAAGCCCACACTGGCCAGCTGCAGGCTGGCATTGAAGTCGTCGCTGTAGGCCACCACGCGCGGGTGGAGGTTGCAGCTGGCGAACAGGCGCTCAATGACGGATGCATCGCTGGTCCCGGGATGATGCATGATCCAGGGCATGTCCGAAAGCTGTGCCGCCGCCATGACGGAACCGGGCCTGATGCCCCAGGACCGGGGGAGCACCACGCGGAAATTGTCGTCGCCGATCCACTGCCGGCCCAGCTTGTTGGGCCAGGCCAGACCCGATTGGCCCACCTGGTACACCAGCGCCACATCCAGCTCCCCGCCGCTGCGCAGCCCGCCAATGGTCTGTTGCGGCTCACCCACCGACACGTGCAGTTTGATGCCCAGCCCGGACCAGGCGCTGCTTGCCAGCAGACGGGGCAGCACATGGGTGGCCAGGGAGGGAAAAATGCCCAGGCGCAGTTCATGTTCGGCCCCCTCGCCGGTGCCTGCGCTCGCAGCCAGCAGGGCGTCAATGTCAGTGAGGACCTTGCTTGCATGCCGGGCCATGATCAGGGCCGCCTCGGTGGGCTTCACGCTGCGGGCCGAACGCTGAAAAAGGACCACGCCGCTGTCCCGCTCCAGCGTGGACATTTGCTGGGAAATGGCCGACGCCGTGTACCCCAGGGCCGTGGCGGCGGCGGCAAAGGAGCCGCGGCGCACCACTTCCAGAAGGGTGTGCAAATGCATGGGATTAATCACTGCCGCATCCTTTGCTGCTGTAGGTGGCTCCGCCCAGCTTAGACGTAAGCTGTGATGTTGGCGCGCCAAAGCAGGCCGGAGGCGGCGGTGCCTGCGACACGCCGGAGAAAGCGACACGCGGGCAAAATTTAATGTGTGCAACTCCTCCACAAGCTGTGGACATCTTGGTTTTAACCTTGAGTTCACGGGCTTTTAAAATTTTCCGGCTGTGGACTGGCACCGTGTTAAATGACATACTTGTAATACATCATGTAGGGGTCAACCTCGGGCCCCTGCACTACATGTAGTATCTATACATGATTCAAGCGGTTCCCCAGGGAGCCGCCAAAATGGCCCGAAGCTGCCCGGAACCCGCGCAAAAGCGCCAGGAACCGCAGACAGCCAGCCGGGCCGCCAGAGGCAGTTAGAGAACAAGGGGAAACAATCATGACCGTCACGGTTTACACCAAACCTGCGTGCGTCCAGTGCAATGCCACCTACCGCGCATTGGATAAAAAGGGCATCTCCTACGAGAGTGTGGACATCTCCACCGACCCTGCAGCCTTGGCGCATGTGTTGAGCCTGGGCTACCAGCAGGCACCGGTGGTCATCACCGATGCAGACCACTGGTCAGGTTTCCGCCCCGACAAGATCGCTGAACTGGCCGCCGCGCTCGAAGACGCCAGCGTAGCCTGATCCACCGCCGTGCCGGGCGGACGGCGTCGGCCGCACGGCACCATGGTTCATGTCCGTCTCGGGCGCTCCGGCGGGCCCGGTGCAAGCAGCGGCCGGCCCCGCACCAGCAGGCAGTGGGAAAGTGATTGTGATGTCAGCAATTGCAGCAAAAAATGCTGTGGACGCGGCCAGCGGCGTGCAAACCAGCAGCCGGTTGATCTACTTTTCCTCGGCCTCTGAAAACACCCACAGGTTCGTGGTGAAATTGGGGGTTGAGGCAGCCCGGCTGCCCCTCTACACGGCCGCAGAAACGCTCTTGGCGCAGGAGCCCTTTGTTCTGGTCCTTCCCACCTACGGCGGGCAGACACGACGCGGGGCAGTGCCCAAGCAGGTCATTAAGTTTCTCAACGTCCCCGGCAACCGCGGGCTGATCCGCGGCGTCATCGGCGCCGGAAACACCAACTTTGGAAATCATTATTGTCTGGCCGGGGACATAGTCGCCGAAAAATGCCAGGTACCGCATTTATACCGCTTCGAACTCATGGGCACCTCTGATGATGTGGACCGCGTTCGCGCAGGATTGGAAGAATTTTGGACACGATTGTCTCAGCAAAGGACTCAACAGTGAAGGCCTCCAAGGACATGCCGGCAGCGTGGGAGGGCCTGGGTTACCACGAGCTCAACGCCATGCTGAACCTGTACAACGCCCAGGGCGAGATCCAGTTCGACGCCGACCGCGCCGCAGCCCGCCAGTACTTTTTGCAGCACGTGAACAACAACACGGTGTTTTTCCACGATCTTGAGGAAAAGCTTGAATATCTGGTGGAGAACGAATACTACGAGCCCGAAACGCTCCAGCAGTACTCCATGGACTTCATCCGCGGGCTGTACCAGCGCGCGTACAAGAAGAAGTTCCGCTTTGAGACCTTCCTGGGCGCGTTCAAGTTCTACACCTCCTACACGCTGAAGACCTTTGACGGCAACCGCTACCTAGAGCGCTACGAGGACCGCGTCTGCATGGTGGCCCTGCACCTGGCGCGCGGCAACGAGGAGCTGGCCCAGAACATTGTCGATGAAATCATTGACGGCCGCTTCCAGCCCGCCACCCCCACCTTCCTGAACGCCGGCAAGGCCCAGCGCGGCGAGTTGGTCTCCTGCTTCCTGCTGCGCATTGAAGACAATATGGAGTCCATTGGCCGCTCCATCAACTCGGCCCTGCAGCTTTCCAAGCGCGGCGGCGGGGTAGCCTTTGCGCTGACCAACATCCGCGAAGTGGGTGCGCCCATCAAGCAGATCGAGAACCAGTCCTCCGGCGTCATCCCCGTGATGAAGCTGCTCGAGGACAGCTTCTCCTACGCCAACCAGCTCGGCGCGCGCCAGGGCGCCGGGGCGGTGTACCTGCACGCCCACCACCCGGACATCAACCGCTTCCTGGACACCAAGCGTGAAAACGCCGATGAGAAGATCCGCATCAAGACCCTCTCCCTGGGCGTTGTGGTTCCGGACATCACCTTTGAGCTGGCCAAGCGCGACGAGGACATGTACCTGTTCTCCCCGTACGACGTCGAAAAGGTCTACGGCATGCCGTTCTCCGACATCTCGGTCACCGAGAAGTACTACGAGATGGTGGACGACGCCCGCATTAAGAAGACCAAGATCAAGGCCCGCGAGTTCTTCCAGACCCTGGCCGAGATCCAGTTTGAGTCCGGCTACCCGTACATCATGTTCGAGGACACGGTCAACCGCGCCAACCCCATTGACGGCAAGATCATCATGAGCAACCTGTGCTCGGAGATCCTGCAGGTTTCGGCCCCCACCGCATACAACGACGACCTCTCCTACGCCGAGACCGGCAAGGACATCTCCTGCAACCTGGGTTCGCTGAACATTGCCAAGGCCATGGATTCGCCCGACTTCGGCAAGACCATTGAAACCTCCATCCGCACCTTGACGGCGGTGTCGGACATGTCCAACATCACCAGCGTCCCCTCGATCGCCAAGGGCAACGACCAGTCGCACGCCATTGGCCTGGGACAGATGAACCTGCACGGCTACCTGGCCCGCGAGCGGGTCCACTACGGCTCCGAAGAGGGCCTGGACTTCACCAACATCTACTTCTACTCGGTGGTCTACCACTGCATCCGGGCCTCAAACCTGTTGGCCATTGAAACCGGCACCACCTTCGCCGGATTCGAGAAGTCCACCTATGCCAGCGGCGCGTTCTTCGACAAGTACACAAACCAGGCGTGGGTTCCGGCCACTGCCAAGGTGGCGCAGATGTTTGAAGGCATCCACATCCCCACCCAGGAGGACTGGAGCGCGCTGAAGGCTTCCGTGATGGAGCACGGCATCTACAACCAGAACCTGCAGGCCGTCCCGCCCACGGGCTCCATCAGCTACATCAACAACTCCACGTCCTCGATCCACCCGGTGGCTTCGAAGATTGAAATCCGCAAGGAAGGCAAGCTGGGCCGCGTGTACTACCCGGCCCCCTACCTGACGAACGACAACCTGGAGTACTACCAGGATGCGTACGAAATTGGTTTTGAGAAGATCATCGACACCTACGCCGCTGCCACCCAGCACGTGGACCAGGGCCTGTCCCTGACCTTGTTCTTCAAAGACACCGCCACCACGCGTGACATCAACAAGGCCCAGATCTACGCCTGGCGCAAGGGCATCAAGACCATCTACTACATCCGCCTGCGCCAGCTCGCGCTGGAGGGCACTGAGGTGGAGGGCTGCGTCAGCTGCATGCTGTAGCAACCTTGGCATTAAGCCTGTCCTTTAGTGGGTAGGTTGGCGCACCACAACTGAAGAGCACGACGGCGGGTGGCTCCCGCCGTCGTGCCTTTGACTTAAGATTGACTGGGCCCTGCGCGGTCACTAAATGTTTTATGAGGAGAGCAATGACACCGGACAAGCTGAAGTTGGCGAGCCACGTAACGGCCATCAACTGGAACCGCATCCAGGATGAGAAGGACGTTGAAGTCTGGAACCGCCTGGTGAACAATTTCTGGCTGCCGGAAAAGGTGCCGCTGTCCAACGATGTCCAGTCGTGGGCCACGCTGACCCCGGAGGAGCAGCTGCTGACCATGCGCGTGTTCACCGGCCTGACGCTGCTGGACACCCTGCAGGGCACGGTGGGCGCCGTCTCGCTGATCCCGGACGCCCTCACCCCGCACGAGGAGGCCGTCTACACGAACATTGCGTTCATGGAATCGGTGCACGCCAAGAGCTACTCCTCCATCTTCTCCACCCTGTGCTCCACCAAGGAAATTGATGAGGCCTTCCGCTGGTCGGTGGAAAACCCGAACCTGCAGAAAAAGGCCCAGATCATTGAGTCCTACTACTACGGCGACGATCCGCTCAAGCGCAAGATTGCCTCCACGCTGTTGGAGTCCTTCCTGTTCTACTCCGGCTTCTACCTGCCCATGTACTGGTCCTCACGGGCCAAGCTGACGAACACCGCCGACTTGATCCGCCTGATCATCCGCGACGAGGCAGTGCACGGCTACTACATTGGCTACAAGTACCAGAAGGGTCTTGAGGGCGTCTCCGAGGAGCGCAAGGAAGAGCTGAAGGCCTGGACTTTCGAGCTCATGTTTGAACTGTACGAAAACGAGGTCCAGTACACCCACGATTTGTACGATTCCGTGGGCCTGGCCGAGGACGTGAAGAAGTTCCTGCACTACAACGCCAACAAGGCGCTGATGAACTTAGGCTACGAGGCCATGTTCCCCTCCGCGGTGACGGATGTGAACCCGGCGATTCTGTCCGCGCTCTCCCCGAACGCGGATGAGAACCACGACTTCTTCTCCGGCTCCGGCTCCTCCTACGTCATTGGCAAGGCCGTCAACACCGAAGACGACGACTGGGACTTCTAGTGTCCTGCCACCTGGGGCTGCTCCCGGCCAAGAATGAATTCAAATGGCTCATCCTGGAGCGGGGACCCCGGGGTGAAGTGGCGCATGTTTCGAGCAAAAAGGTCGAAATTCCGCAGCTGGGCCGCCGGGACCTGGAGTTGGCCTGGACTTATGCGAATGTCATTGAAACCTTCGGGCCACTGGGCATCGCTTCAGCATGTGTGATCCAGGGTGCGCTGGCTAAAAGCAACAACGAATCCGTTCTTGCCCGCGCGCAGGTGGAAGGTGTGGTGCTGGCAGCCCTTGCGTCGTTGAAGGTTGATGTGACGTCGCTGAAGAAGGCCGGTTTGGTGACGGAGTTTAATTTGAAAAGGAACAGCCCTTTGGAGCTGATCCCCGATTTGCCTGCCCTGCGGACGGGTAATGGACTGCAGAAGTATTTTGATGAACCGTTGGCGGCCGCGCTTGTGGCAGCCAACGTGCCGTGATGTGTGCATCCACAGCCGGTCCCGAGAAAATGCATGGCAGGGATCCCGGTGCAGGTGCTGTAGCCAATCCATAGTTGTTGCTCTGTAACTGGTAAAGGGGAGGACATGGTGGGAACACCTCCAAACGAGGGTGCTGCGGCCCGTTTTGCGCAAGATGCCGCGGCGGCTGTGCGGCCGGGACACCTGCAGAGTTCACCAGAGCCCAGTGAAGCCTGGGTGGAGGGGCCTGCGGGAAAGTTTTGGGGCCGTTGCGGTTCCGCCGGACTGCTGGCCTACGACGCCGGCCGGGGGGTCCTGCTCCAACACCGGGCCCTCTGGTCCCACCACGGCGGGACGTGGGGTCTGCCCGGCGGCGCGCTGCGTCCGAACGAAGCCGCCATTGATGGTGCACTGCGGGAGTCGTGGGAGGAGGCGGGGGTGCCTGCGGCCAATGTGTCAGTGCTTTTCACCTCCGTCTGGGACGTGGGTTATTGGAGCTACACCACCGTGGCGGTCGCTGTGGACGTCCCCTTTGAGCCTGTCATTAGTGATCCGGAAAGCCTGGCGCTGGAATGGGTGCCACTGAAGGATGTGGCCACCCGCCCGCTGCACCCGGGTTTTGCAAAGGCATGGCCCATGCTGCATGCCCGCTTGGCTGCCGGCAACTGACAGTGCCGCGGTGCGTCCCCGGAGCTGCGGGCGCAGCGTCCTTGACGGAGGTGTCATTGGCCCAGCGAGGCAACAAAAGCCAGGCTGGCCTGGGAAATTTGGGCTCGGGCATCGTCATGGGAAATTGTGGGTTCGCCGTCGCCCCGCTGTGGCCCGTAGTCACCAAAGTCCGCGTGCACGCCACCTTCAATGGTTGTGAAGACGGCGTGCCCTGGCAGCGTGGCCCTTGCAGCTTCAAGTTTTTCGGCTGTGGCCAATTGGTCGTTGGCGGAGGAGACGGAAAGCACGGGCAGCGGCACAGTGCTCATGTCAGCGGCCGGGTAGGACGCAAAGAACAAGACACCGGCCACGGCGTCGTCCTTTTCCTCGGCAAAGGACTGCGCATCAAGGGCGGCCACCACGCCCCCGAGTGAATGCCCGCCCAGCACCCAGCGCTGTACCGGCGGGTACTGGTTTTGCGCTGCCGTAAAACTGCCGGTGGACAGAAAGGCGATGCCCAAGGGCTGCTTGGGAATCACGACCGTGTGGCCGTTTTCAGCCAACGGCCGCAGGATCGCGGCGTAGGCCCGGGCGTCAACGAGGGCTCCGGGCTGGAAGAACACCCCCACCGTGCTGGGAGTGCCCGCAGCGGTCATCACGATCCGCGTGGGGGTCTCCGTGACCGTGACTTTGTCATCGGATGTCATGGCCACCAAAGCCGCGGTTGTTGCGCTGTAGGGAACCAGCCACCAAATCAAGGCCAACACCGCGCACGACGCCAGCACAGCCATTCCTCTCAGGAACACAAATCCACCTCGCGTGGGAGCCGGCCTTCGCCAGGAACGCACGGCGGCAACCAGGCAGGCCAGGAACGCAAGCCCCAACAAAACTGCATACGCCAGGTGGCCATGGACCAGCATGTCACCGGTGGAGATGGCCGCCCAGAGGGTGAGGGCAACCCCGAGGGCGGATACGCAGCGTACTGTCCAGAAGAGGAGCACGTCCCTGCGCCGGTTGGTCCGGCCGCCTTCCGCTGCTGCTTCAGTGGCGGGATTTGATTCCTCGGCTGTCATTTTTTTCACTCCACATTGAGGGCTTGGGCCAAGACTTCATTATTCCCCGGGGGCAGCCGCTGGGGCGGTGCCGTGCCCACGGCCTGGATAAGAGAATTGTCACGTCGATCCGGACCCGGATCGGCGTGGCCAAATTAGGGCTGGTGCGGCCGCTTTCGATAGGATGATGGAAGGCTAATAGCGCAGTGTTTTGTTGCTATATTATTTTTCTACCCAGGGGCGGCGCACATTATGGAAAGCATCACCTCCCTTCCCTTCATCTGGGCCTTTCTGGCCTTGTTTTGCATTGTCATGATGCGTGCCAATGCCACGTACTGGGCCGGCCGCGGTTTGGCCGCCGGTGGACGCAAAACCACATTGCAAAAACACCTCGATTCCCCGGCAATGCTGCGTGCGGAGAAAATCATTGCCCGCTGGGGCGCGCCCGCCGTGAGTGTGAGCTTTTTGACCATTGGCGTTCAGACAGCTGTGAACATGTCAGCCGGGCTGGGCCGGATGCCCCTGCGCCGCTACATTCCCGCCACTGTTGTTGGCTCCTTGGCCTGGGCCGGCATTTACGCCACCATTGGACTGGCCGCCTTTGACGCCGCACTTTCAGCCGCCGCCGGCTCGCCGCTGGCCCTGCTGGCACTGCTTTTGCTGGCAGCGGCCGCAGCTTTGGCCCTGCACCTGTTCCGCGTCTCCCGCAGCCGCAGGCTTGACCGGAGCGCCTTGGCGGACTGCCCCGTCATGGGGCAGGAAACCGTCCATCCCGTGGTGCCCGGAGCCTGACGGGATGGTGGGGCGCCGGCCGCTGCAGCCGGTAGAGTCTTAGCCATGCCGGAGACCACCACAAGCACCACCGCCGCCGCCAAAGCGTCCCGTCGCCACCGTGGCCGCACACTGGACGCGCGGGCAGCGTCCGCCGCCGTGCGTCTGCCGGGGTTGATCCCCCCGCCGCCCGCACGTGCCCAGGGATCCGTTGGACCCCTGGCACAGATCCCCACGGCTCAACCCCTCACGGCCGCCCCGTGAGCGTGGTGCTGGCGAGCCCGCTGGAAGTCCACAGGCAATGGGTCAATCAAGGCGCCGAAGCTGACCTTAACTTTGCGCTGGAATTGTTGAACCAGGTCAAAACGGGACAGCGGAACGCCATGTTGCGCCTTTACCGTCCCGAACCCACAGTGGCCTTTGGTCAACGTGACACCCGCCTGGCCGGCTTCGCTGCCGCCGAACAAGCCTCACGGGACAACGGCTATGTGCCGGCCGTGCGGCGTGCCGGTGGCAGGGCCGCGGCCTATCATCGGGGCACCCTGGTGGTTGACCACATCCAGCCTGCCGAGGACGCCATCGCAGGGGCCAAGGAGCGCTTTGGCTTCTTTGGCGGGCTGTTTGCCGGCGCCCTGGGCTCGTTGGGCGTGGATGCCGGTGTGGGGGAGATCCCCGGGGAGTACTGTCCGGGCGAATTCAGTGTTTACGGCCGCGGCCCCACGGGCTCCGGTGCGCCCCAGGAGGCCCGCATCAAGCTCATTGGCACTGCCCAGCGCGTGGTGGCGGGAGCCTGGCTGTTCAGCTCGGTCATTGTTGTGGAAGGGTCCGCGCCGATCCGCAAGGTCCTCACCGACAGCTATGCAGCCCTTGGCCTGGCGTGGGATCCAGCCACGGCCGGCGCAGCCGAGGACCTGCTTCCGGGCATCACAGTTGACGCCGTGGAAGCGGCGGTCCTGGCAGCCTATGCACAGCACACGGAGCTGATCGATCCCTAGCCGGCCACCCGGCCCAGCCAAAGAGCAGCTGCGGCAAGGATCCTTGCATCAGCTGCTCTTTGGCTACGGGGCCGTGGGGCCTTACTGCTGGGCAGCGGCAATTCCCGGGGCCTCGGCGGCCACGGTCGTGGAATCGCCGTGGCCGGTGTTGACCACGGTGTCGCCGGGCAGCGTCATGAGCTTCTCCGCAATGGAGCGCACAATGGTGGGGTGGTCGCTGTAGGAGCGCCCCGTGGCTCCCGGACCCCCGTTGAACAAGGTGTCCCCGGTAAAGACAGTGGCCAGATCCGGCGCGTAATAGCAGGTGGAGCCGGGGGAGTGGCCCGGGGTGTGCAGCGCTGTCAATTGCGTGCCGGCAACACTGAAGATGTCCCCGTCGTGCACTTCATGATCCGGCGCCGAGTCCTGGTACACGGCCTCCCACAACATGGTGTCCGCAGGGTGCAGGTGGATGGGCGCGCCGGTGGCGGCAGCCACTTGGCGGGCGGCCTTGATGTGGTCGTCATGGGCGTGCGTGAGCAGCAGGGCCAGCACCTTGCGCCCCTTGACCGCGGCAATGATGGCCCCGGCATCATGCGGGGCGTCAATGATCAGGCACTCTTCGTCATTGCCCACAAGCCACACATTGTTCTCCACCTCCCAGGTGCCCCCGTCCAGGGAGAAGGTGCCGGAAGTGATGAGGCGTTCAATGCGCGCGCTCATGCGAATTCCACCACCGAACGCAGCACCGATCCTTGGCCCATCTTCGTGAACGCGGCCTCAATGTCATTGATGGTGATGCGTTCGCTGACAAAGGCGTCCAGGTCCAGCTTGCCCTGCCTGTACAGTTCCACCAGCATGGGGAAGTCCCGGGACGGCAGGCAGTCTCCATACCAGGAGGACTTCAGGGAGCCGCCGCGGCCAAAGACGTCCAGCAACGGCAGTTCCAGGGTCATCTCCGGGGTGGGCACCCCCACCAGAACCACCGTGCCGGCCAGGTCGCGGGCGTAGAAGGCCTGCTTGTACGTCTCGGGACGCCCCACGGCGTCAATGACCACATCGGCACCGAAGCCGCCAGTGAGGTTTTGGATGGCTTCCACGGCGTCCGCCTGGGAAGAGTCCACCGTGTGGGTGGCGCCCAACGCCTTGGCGGCCACCAGCTTCTGCGGATCGCGGTCCACGGCAATGACAGTGGTGGCCCCGGCCAGGACGGCGCCGGCAATGGCTGCAGCGCCCACCCCGCCGCAGCCAATGACCGCCACGGAATCGCCGCGCTTGACGCCGCCGGTGTTGATGGCGGCACCAATGCCGGCCATGACCCCACAGCCCAGCAGGCCGACGGCGGCGGGGTCGGCATCGGCGTCGACCTTGGTGCACTGGCCGGCGGCGACGAGGGTCTTTTCAATGAACGCGCCAATGCCCAGGGCGGGGGAGAGTTCCGTGCCGTCTTCGAGGGTCATTTTTTGGGTGGCGTTGGCGGTGTCAAAACAATACTGGGGCTGGCCCTTGGCGCAGGCGCGGCAGATGCCGCAGACCGCGCGCCAGTTCAGGATGACGCGATCGCCGGGAGCCACATTGCTGACGCCTTCACCAACGGTGTGGACCACGCCCGTGGCCTCATGGCCCAGCAGGAAGGGGAAATCATCACTGATGCCGCCCTGCTTGTAGTGCAGATCGGTGTGGCAGACGCCGCTGGTGAGGATGTCCACCAGCACCTCGCCGGGGCCGGGATTGGGCACCAAAATGGTTTCGAGGGTGACCGGTGCGTTCTTGCTCAGAACCACTGCACCAACGACTTTGTGAACCATGAACAAGCTCCTTGTAAAAAAATGGCCGTGTCCCCGTCGGACACATGGGGTTCCTGACAGGGTACACGGCTGCTGGGAAGTTAGACGGCCAGGCGTTCCTTGACATCGTTCAAGGACGGGTTGGTGGCCGCGGTTCCGTCGGGGAACAGCACGGTGGGGACTGTTTGGTTGCCGTTGTTCAGGCTTTCCACCAGTTCGGCCGTGCCGGCAACCTCTTCAATGTTGATTTCCGCATAGCCAATGCCGGCGGCGTCAAGCTGCTTCTTCAGGCGCTTGCAGTAGCCGCACCAGGTGGTGGAAAACATGGTGATGGTGCCGGCGTCGGGGGTGAAATCCACGGTAAATGCTCCTTGTGCTTGGCTGAACTGTCTTAAAAAACCCAGGCGGCATTGCCTGCCGTGCCTTTAATGGTGGATAACGTCCACGGCAGGGGTGCATATTCCCGTACATGTGCAACCATGGATTGCATGTGCGGACGTTATGTCATGGCCCGGGCCGCCGGCGACCTGGTGGCTGAACTTGAAGCGGAGGCCGACGCCTCCCTGGAACTGCGGGCCTCGTGGAATGTGGCGCCCACCACCGATGTGCCCATTGTCCTGGAGCGGATCATTGACGGCGCCGTGCACCGTCAGATCCACGTGGCCAAGTGGGGGCTGGTGCCTGGCTGGGCCAAGGACCCCGCGGTGGGCGTGCGCGCCTTCAATGCCCGCAGCGAGACGGTGCTGGAAAAGCCCACTTTCAGGGCCGCCATCAAATCCCGGCGCTGCGCGGTGCCTGTGGAGGGTTATTACGAATGGAAGAAACTTCCTGACGGCAAAAGCAAGCAGCCGTACTTTGTGCACACCCCCGGAGGGGAACTGATCACCTTTGCCGGCCTGTATGAGTGGTGGAAGGATCCGGGCAAGGACGACGGCGCCGACGACCAGTGGCTGCTCTCCTGCTCCATTCTCACCATGGCCTCACCCCCCTCGGGGGAGCTGGCCAGCCTGCACGACCGGCTGCCCGTGCCCCTTAGCGGCGAGGGGCTTGGGCAATGGCTGGACCCGGAAAACAAAACCCCGGGGCCGCTGCTTGATGCGGCGTTGGACCAGGCATGGGAACTGGCCGCAGCGTGGGTTTTGGATCCGGTGGCTGCAGCGGTGGGAAATGTCCGCAACAACGGCCCCGAATTGATTGCGGCCGTGGCGCCCTGAAAACCAGGTGTTTAGTCGTCCAGTTCCTCCGGGGACCAGCGGCGGAAGTCCAGGGACAGGTACAAGGCCAGGGCTGCTGAGTTGGTCTCCTTGACCCGCAGCGCCAGCATCTCCCTGCCTTCATTGAATAAGGAATCCAAGGTGGCCAGCACCAAGTCCTCGGCGATGCCCTTTCTGCGGTGCCCCCGGTCGGTGACCAGTTCAAAAATGAAGGGACCTTTTGGAGTGTCGGCCCCCGCCGCATGTTCCACCACGAGCGCCGCGGCCACAATGTTGCCCGCCTCATCCAGGGCCACATGGGACGCCTCGGGCATGAATGGACCATATTTGCCCGCCAGGGAGTCCTGCATGTCAGCCATGGCCGCTTCCAAGGTGTCACCGGCAACGCCGGCGTCGTAGGCGGTGAAATACAGTTCGCCCAGACGTGCCACATCGGAATCCTGAACATTGCGGTAGGCGATCTTCAGGTCCCGTTCCAGAGGGGAGGTTTTGGCGATGAGGGTGACCATGTCAGTCATGGAACGCTCCTTAAAGTTCGAAGTTTTTCAGGCAGCGCCGCTGGGCGGATGACCTTTAGGCCATGCTATCCCCCAAGGCAGGGCGCAGCCATTTAGCTGCAGCTTTGTACGAAACTTGTAACGTTTCCACGGCCCATTTTCCCGGGCGCGGTTCTTTCCGCGTGAGGTTGAGCGTACACTTAATCCCATTAGAATATATGTACTAATACAACCGTTTGGATCGGAACGTGCATCATGGTTCCTCCTTCCGGACCGCGGCGAGGAAGGTGGCACCCATGGGAATGTTCACGGAAGGCGTCACGGTGCAGTGTTCCCCGGTGGGAACTCCGCAACAGCTGCTGTGGCGTGGACAGTGGTGGACTGTGGCCCCGGATCCGCTGTGCTGGTATGAACGCCAACCCTGGTGGGAGCGGGAAGTGCGCATGCCTCCGGGGGAAGGCATCGGCAAGGTGGACATCCGGATATGGCGGCTGCAGATCACCCCGGAGGGGCCCCCTGCACGCGGCAGCCAGGGGGCGCCGCCCGGGCTGACCCTGGATGTGGTGCAGCAGCGCCCCAGCAACCAGTGGCGCGTGATCAAGATCCATGACGCCGTCGATGATGTCTATAAGGATCAAGACAGTGCCTAAGTTTGTCCATTTGCATAGTTCTTCGGCGTACAGCGCCCACTACGGCGTGTCGTGGCCTGCGGAACTGGCCCAGGCCGCGGCGGTGGACGGGGATGCGCTCGCCATTGCGGACAGGGACGGCCTGTACGGGATGGTTAAACACGTCAAAGCCTGCATGGAGGCGGGCATTGATCCGATTGTGGGTGTCAATGTTGCCATTGTGGAGGAAGGCCCCCAGGGCCTGGTTGCCAGCGGCCGGGTGGTGGTCCTGGCCCACGGGAGCGGTTTTCCAGCCCCGGCGGCGGGTTACGCGGCTCTGTGCCGGCTGGTGTCCCTGGCCCACACCCGCACCCAGGTGGGGGTGACGCTGGAGGAACTGGCCGCCGCCGTGGTTGATCCCGGGACGGGGAGCAACGCCCTGACGGTGCTGCTGGGGCCCTTTTCCCCGGTGGCGCGGGAGTTGGGTGGCCGCCGGTACCTGGTGCCGCGGACCCGCTTCATTGCCTGGCGGCGCATCATGCCCCCGGGATCCCTGGTGGTGGAGCTGGTCAGCCACCTCAGCGCCCCGGGCGATCCCCTCAGCACAGCCCACGCGGTGCGCATGCTGAAATTGGCGCAGGAGTTCAATGTCCCGGCGGTGCTGAGCAACGCCGTGCGCTATGCCCACGAGGAGGACGCGGCCACCGCCGACGTTTTGGATGCCGCCCGCAACATTGCCCCGTTGAAACAGCTCCACGAGATGCAGCCCACGGCGCAGGCATGGCTCAAGGGCGCCGCCCGCATGGAGCTGGTGGCGCAGGAAATTGTGCGCCAGGGCGGATATGGCGCAGCTGAATTGGGCCAGCTGTGGGCCAACACCGCCGCGGTTGCCGACAAATGCCGCCTGGACCCTGCCGCTGACCTGGGCTGGGGCACACCCCGCACGCCCGAGCTGGATGTCCTGGGATTGACGCAGCCCCCCGGCAGGGAACTGCGCCAACGCACCGAATCGGGGTTCAGCCAGCGTTTTGGCCACCTGTCAGGGAACGAACGGGGGCGGGTGCGCCACCGCTTGGACACCGAACTTGCCACCATTGGCAGCCTGGGGTTTGACTCCTACTTTCTGACGGTGGCCGAGGTCTCGGACATGATCAAGGGCATGGGCGTGCGCCGCGCGGCGAGGGGTTCCGGGGCGTCGTCGTTGGTCAATTACCTCCTGGGCATCAGCGCCGTGGACCCGGTGGCCAACGAACTGCTCTTTGAGCGCTTTTTGTCCCTGGACAGATCCACGCTGCCCGACATTGACGTGGATGTTGAAAGTGCCGAACGCCACAACGTGTACAGGCGCATCTTTGACAGGTTCGGGCCCCAGCGGGTGACGCTCATGAGCATGCAAAACAGTTACCGTGCCCGCGGTGCCGTGCGCGACGCCGGTCTGGCCCTGGGCATGGAGCCGGAGGAAATCGACAGGATCGCCAAGCAGCTGTGGCGGTTCTCGGCCGGGTCCTTCCGGGAGGCGTTGGCGGAAAAGCCTGAACTGCGCGACTTTGCCGCCCAGGTGCGCAGTTCCCGCGGTGATGTTGGGGACGGGTTCAGCGGGGACACCGGCGACGCCGGGGCCGGGTTCAGCGGCGACGCCGGAGACGGGCGGGCCGGGCGCAGGGGCGGCCAGCTGGATTTGCTGGTGGATCTCACCGAACGCCTGGACAGGCTCCCGCGGCACATCTCCATGCACCCCTGCGGGGTGATCCTGGGGGATTCCACCTTGTTGGCGCGCACCCCCGTGCAGCCCAGCGGACTGGGCCTGCCCATGAGCCAGTTCGACAAGCACGACATGGACGCCATGGGGATGCTTAAACTCGATGTGCTCGGGGTGCGCATGCAAAGCGCCATGGCCCATGCCGTGCGCGAGGTCATCCGGCTCAGCCCCACCAAGGCGGAGGTGGCAGCCCGGGGCGGGCACCCCCGGGACGCGCCCTTCATCGCGGACAACGGCGCCATTGACCTGGACGCCATCCCGCTGGATGACGAACCCACCTTTGAACTGATCCGCAGCACCCACACACTGGGATGTTTTCAAATTGAATCCCCGGGACAGCGGGAACTCGTGGGAAAAATGGCCCCGGAAAGGTTCAGCGATCTGGTCATTGACATTTCCCTGTTCAGGCCCGGACCCATGCAGTCCAACATGGTCAAGCCCTACCTGGAAAGCCGCGCCGGTTTCGCCAAGCCGCACTACGCCCACCCGGATCTGATCCCGGTATTGGCCCAAACACACGGGGTGACGGTGTTCCACGAACAAGTGCTGCACACCTTCAGCACCATGACCGGCTGCAGCCTGTCCAAGGCCGATGAGTTCCGCCGCCGGCTGGGCCATCCCACCGGGCAGGGCGCAGTGGAGGCCTACTTCAGGGACCACGCCGCCGCCAGGAACTACAGTGCGGCCGTGATTGACACGGTCTGGGAAACCCTGGCAGCGTTCGGCAGCTTTGGTTTCTGCAAGGCCCACGGCGCCGCCTTTGCCGTGCCCACCTATCAGTCCGCATGGCTTAAGGCCCATCATCCGGCCGAGTTCATGGCCGGATTGTGGGAACACGATCCCGGCATGTACCCGCGCCGGCTGCTCGTTGCCGAGGCGCGGCGCATGGGCATCCCCATCCTGCCCCTGGACATCAACGCCAGCAGCGGCCAATACCTCGCCGAACGCACACCCACCGGCGCCACCGGGGTCCGGCTGAGCCTGGCCGGAGTCTATGGACTGTCCAAAACCGAGCTCAAACGCATCCTGGCCGGACAGCCCTATGCCTCCCTGGCCGATGTGCGGGACCGTGCCAGGCTCAGCCGGCCCACCCTCAAACGGCTCGCACAGCTCGGCGCCTTGGACTCACTGCACCGCAATGCCCAAAACCTTACGGGGAACACCGCCAACCGCGCCGACCTGGTGGCCCATGTCAACAGCCTGCCCGTGGCCAAACAGGGGCGGCGCAGTGAACCCATCGCCGGGCAGCTGGCCCTGCCCATGGAGGATCTGGAACTCGGTGCGCTCGCAGCCACCCACCCGGAGGATGATCTGGCGCAGACCCTGGGCACCGAGCTGGACCTGCTGTCCATGGATGTCAGCGCCCACCTGATGGACAGTTACGTTCCGCTGCTGAACAGCCTGGGCGTGCGCCGGGCCAGTGAGCTGCTGGGCCTGCGCAACAACACCGAAGTGCTGGTGGCGGGGGTGCGGGTGGCCACGCAGACCCCGCCCATGCGCAGCGGAAAGCGGGTGGTGTTCATCAGCGTCGATGACGGCACCGGCTGCG
The DNA here is from genome assembly GCF_042668835.1 of Specibacter sp. NPDC057265. NCBI lineage: Bacteria > Bacillati > Actinomycetota > Actinomycetes > Micrococcales > Micrococcaceae > Specibacter > Specibacter sp. NPDC057265. The sequence continues at coordinate 83,929 of NZ_JBHUYE010000002.1, read as the reverse complement.
TGGATGCCACCTTCTTTACCCAGGCGCAGGAAAAATCCGGGCCGCTGCTTTTTGGCACCCGGATGCTCTTGATCAGGGGGCTGACCCGCCGGACCGGTCCGCGCGGCATGACGGTGCAGGCCCTGGAGGCGTGGGACCTGCAGGACACCGCCGGACTGCCCCTGCCGCGGACCCCGGAACCGGGTTGGTTGGGGCCCGCGCAAACCGATACCATCAAGGAGGCCCACAGCAACCCCCGTATGTTGCTTAAACATGGGGCCGGACAGATCAATACCTAGGAGTTAAACGTGCCAGTGGATTCACTTATCACCATCAAGGTCGACGGCGTTGCGGCTGAGGTGGCCACCGGCACCACCGGCGCGGAACTGTTCTTTGAACGCCGCGAGGTTGCGCTGATGCGTGTGGAGGGTGCCCTGAAGGACCTCTCGGCTGAACTGAGCGGCGGTGAATCCGTGGAAGCCGTCACCATTGATTCCCCGGACGGCCTCAATGTGCTGCGCCACTCCACCGCCCACGTCATGGCCCAGGCCGTGCAGGCGCTGCGCCCCGACGCTAAGCTGGGCATTGGCCCCTACATCACCGACGGCTTCTACTTTGACTTTGACGTTGCCGAGCCCTTCACCCCCGAGGATCTGAAGACGCTTGAGAAGATGATGCTCAAGATCGTCAACCAAAACCAAAAGTTCGTCCGCCGCGTGGTCTCCGAAGATGAGGCCCGCGCCGCCATGGCCCAGGAGCCCTACAAGCTGGAGCTCCTGGGCAAGAAGAACGACGACGCCGCCACCGCCGCCGAGGGCGTGAACGTGGAGGTGGGTGCCGGGGAAATCACCATCTACGCCAACGTTGACCGCAAGAGCGGCGAAGAGCTCTGGTGCGATCTGTGCCGCGGCCCGCACCTGCAGAACACCAAGCTGATCTCCAACGCCTTCGCCTTGACGCGCACCTCCGCCGCCTACTGGTTGGGCAATCAAAACAACCAGCAGCTGCAGCGCATCTATGGCACGGCCTGGCCCACCAAGGAGGCCCTGAAGGCCTACCAGGAGCGCATTGCCGAGGCCGAACGCCGCGACCACCGCAAGCTGGGCGTGGAACTTGACCTGTTCTCCTTCCCCGACGAGCTGGGCTCGGGCCTGCCGGTGTTCCACCCCAAGGGCGGGATCATCCGCAAGGAGATGGAGGACTACTCCCGCAAGCGCCACGTCGAGGCCGGTTACGAGTTCGTCTACACCCCGCACATCACCAAGGCCAATTTGTATGAGGTTTCCGGGCACCTTGACTGGTACAAGGACGGCATGTTCCCGCCCATGCACGTTGATGCGGAGCTGAACGGGGACGGCACGGTGCGCAAGCCCGGGCAGGACTACTACCTCAAGCCCATGAACTGCCCCATGCACAATTTGATCTTCCGCTCCCGCGGACGCTCCTACCGGGAACTGCCGCTGCGCCTGTTTGAATTCGGTTCCGTCTACCGCTACGAAAAGTCGGGCGTGGTCCACGGCCTGACCCGCGTGCGCGGCATGACCCAGGACGATGCGCACATTTACTGCACCAAGGAGCAGATGAAGGATGAGCTCACCGAGACGTTGAACTTTGTCCTGTCCCTGCTCAAGGATTACGGCCTGGAGGACTTTTACCTGGAGCTCTCCACGAAGGATCCGGAAAAGTTTGTGGGCTCGGACGAGATTTGGGAGGAAGCCACCAGGACCTTGGAAGAAGTGGCCACGGCCTCCGGCCTGGAACTTGTGGCCGATCCCGGCGGCGCCGCGTTCTACGGTCCGAAGATCTCCGTGCAGGCCAAGGATGCCCTGGGCCGCACCTGGCAAATGTCCACCATTCAGCTGGACTTCAACCTGCCCGAGCGTTTTGAGCTGGAATTCCAGGCCGCCGACGGCACCCGCCAGCGCCCGGTCATGATCCACAGGGCACTGTTTGGTTCCGTGGAACGCTTCATGGGCGTGTTGACCGAGCACTACGCAGGCGCCTTCCCGGCCTGGCTTTCACCCGTGCAGGTGGTGGCCATCCCCGTGGCGGAGGCGTTCAACGACTACATGTTCGACGTGGTCGCCAAGCTCAAGGAGCAGGGCATCCGGGCGGAGGTGGACATGTCCAGCGACAGGTTCCCGAAGAAGATCCGCACCGCCAGCAAGGACAAGGTCCCGTTCGTGCTGATTGCCGGCGGGGACGACGCCGAAGCCAACGCCGTGTCCTTTAGATTCCGGGACGGCAGCCAGGACAATGCAGTGCCGGTGGATGAAGCCGTCCGCCGCATTGTCGAAGCCGTCAGGAACCGCGCGGCATGAGTGAATCCGGTGGGGCGCCCCAGCCCGTTGATGTTGATGATTTTGAACTCCCCGGAGTTCCTGACGCCTTCCAACGGCTGTGGACGCCCCACCGGATGGCCTACGTCAAGGGCGGCCAGGAGAAGGTCACAGGCACCCACAACTGCCCGTTTTGTGCGGCACCTGACCGCAGCGACGCCGAATCCCTGATTGTTTTCCGCGGGAAACTGGCGTTTGTGGTGCTGAACCTCTATCCGTACAACCCCGGCCACCTGCTGGTGTGCCCCTACCGGCACGTGCCCGACTACAGCGATCTGACGGTGGCGGAAACGGCCGAGTTCGCCGAGCTGTCGCAGCAGGCCATGCGGGTGCTGCGGAAGGTCGCCAACCCGTCCGGGTTCAACCTGGGCATGAACCAGGGCATGACCGGCGGCGCCGGCATTGCCGCCCACCTGCACCAGCACGTGGTGCCGCGCTGGGGCGGGGACGGGAACTTCATGCCCATCATTGCCGGAACCAAAGCCATCACCCAAACCCTCGACGATGTCCGTGCGCAGGTTTCTGCCGCATGGGACAGCGTCTAAGAAGGCTTCCCATGCTGAACAAATATGCCCGGGCGCTGTTTGCCGCCATCTTCACCCCGGTGGCCGCCCTGCTGGTCAGGATGAAGGTTTCCCCCGACGCCGTCACTGTCATCGGCACGCTGGGCGTGGCCGCCGGCGCCCTCATCGGCTATCCGCTGGGGGAGCTGTTCTGGGGCACGGTGGTTGTCACCGTCTTTGTCTTCTCCGACATCATCGACGGGCTCATGGCCCGGATGATCGGGCGCAAAGGCAACTGGGGCGCGTTCCTGGACTCCACCCTGGACCGGGTGGGCGACGGCGCCGTCTTCGCAGGCATTGTGGTGTGGTTTTACACCGGCGGAGACAATCACTTCATTGCCGTCATGGCCCTGCTGTGCCTGGTTCTGGGCTCCATAGTCTCCTACGCCAAGGCCCGTGCCGAGGGCCTGGGAATGACTGCCAATGTGGGCATTGCCGAACGCTCCGACCGGCTCGTGGTCGTCCTGGTGGCGACCGGACTGGTGGGGCTCGGCCTGCCGGAGGTGGTGCTGGCGGTGGTGCTGGTCCTGCTGGCCCTGGCCAGCCTCATCACGGTGTTTCAACGCGTGGGCACCGTCCGCCGCCAGGCCCATGACGCGGTGGCGCACATGGGGCAGTAACACTCATTTATCTGCCTGGAAGGGCCCGGAATAGACTCGCCATACCCCGCGCAAACACAGTGGCGGGTGTATTCCATTGTTCCTTTGCAGAGGGGTTTTTTGTGTCAACATCTGAGGTAACACCCGTAACCGGCAGCAGCAGGGTCAAGCGCGGCATGGCTGACATGCTCAAGGGCGGCGTCATCATGGACGTGGTCAACGTGGAGCAGGCCAGGATTGCCGAGGACGCCGGCGCCGTGGCCGTCATGGCACTGGAAAGGGTCCCGGCCGACATCCGCGCACAGGGCGGCGTTTCCCGTGCCAGCGATCCGGACATGATTGATGCCATCATTGCCGCCGTCTCCATCCCCGTGATGGCCAAGGCCCGCATTGGCCACTTTGTGGAAGCCCAGGTTTTGGAATCCCTCGGTGTTGACTATGTAGACGAGTCGGAGGTGCTGACCCCGGCCGACTACGAGCACCACATTGACAAGTGGAACTTCAAGGTTCCCTTCGTCTGCGGCGCCACCAACCTGGGGGAGGCCCTGCGCCGCATCAACGAAGGTGCCGCCATGATCCGTTCCAAGGGCGAGGCCGGCACCGGAGATGTCTCCAACGCCACCGGCCACATGCGCAAAATCCGCACCCAGATTGCCCAGCTGGCGGCACTTCCCGCCGACGAGCTGTATGTGGCCGCCAAGGAACTGGCCGCACCCTACGAGCTGGTCAAGGAAGTGGCGCAGGCGGGCAGGCTTCCCGTGGTGTTGTTCACCGCCGGCGGCATTGCCACCCCGGCCGACGCCGCCATGATGATGCAGTTGGGTGCCGACGGCGTTTTTGTGGGTTCGGGCATCTTTAAATCCGGCAACCCCGCCCAGCGCGCCGCCGCCGTGGTCAAGGCCACCACCTTCCACGACGATCCCGCGGTCATTGCCGAAGTCTCCCGCGGCTTGGGAGAGGCAATGGTGGGCATCAATGTCGCAGACATTCCCGAACCGCACCGACTGGCCGAACGCGGCTGGTAACTGACCTCCCCACCGCCGCCGCACCGAGAAGGACTTCTCCCCATGCCCCCATTTACCGGCCTTGTGGCTTATCCCATTACGCCCCTGAGCAACGGGGGTGAACTGGACCTGGCTTCCCTGGCCCGCCTGGTCAGCTCCTGCGTTGAGGCAGCTGTCTCCGGGGTGGCGGTTTTGGCCAGCTCGGGTGCCGGGGTGACGTTCAGCGCCCAGGAACGCGGTGCGGTGGTGGCGGCGGCAGTGACGGCGGCGGGGCACACCCCGGTGTATGCGGCCGTCTCGGCGGCGGGCACGCGGGAGGTGCTGGAACTGGCCCGCCAGGCGGAAGCGGCGGGCGCGGCGGGCCTGGTGCTGGCCCCTTTTTCCTACCTGCCGTTGACCGAGGCGGAGGTCAGGGAGCTGTTTGAACGCCTCAGCGACGCCACGGAACTGCCGCTGTGCTTTTACAACAAGCCCGTGCAGACCCACTACGACGTCACCCCGGGGACGCTGGCATTTTTGGCCGCGCAAACCCGCGTGGCCGCCGTCAAGGATTCCATGCGCCGGGACAATGTTCCGCTGCGCCTGGCGCAGCTGCGCGAGGCCGTGGGGGAAGACTTCTCCCTGGGCCTGAGCTCGGATGTGCACCTGATCAGCGCTCTGCCGCAGGTAGACGCGTGGCACAGCGGGCTGGCGGCGCTGCTGCCCCATGAGTTTGCGCGGCTCTGGGCGGCCGCGCATTCGGCCGCGTCTCCGGAAGGGAGCCGGGAGCGTCTGCTCCAGCTTGCCCGGGAAGTGGCGCAGACACCCCACGGAATTGGTGCGCTGCACGCCGTGGCCCGTGAGCTGGGCATTTCCACGGCCATGCCCCGCGGACCTTTTGGTGCCGCAGGCGCTGGGGATGTGGCCCGGTTGCGGCAGGCACTCGATGCCTGGCCTGGCCAGCCCGCGGCCGGCCGCCCGCGCTGACGCGTGACGGTGCCTCGTGGCGGTGCCTCAGGGCGCCGGTGTTTTACTGCGCCAGGTTTTGCGCCGGGAGGTGGAACCACCAGGTCTGGCCCTTGCCAATGAGCTCAAAGCCAAGGTTGCGGAACAGCCGCTGCCCATCCGGGGTGGCGTGCAGCAGCAGGTGCTCGGCACCTGCGTTGAAGGCCGCTTCGGAAAGCTTGTTCACCATGGCGGTGCCCATGCCGGTGCGCCGGTGCTCGGCATTGACGTAAAGGTCAAAGATGCCGGCCAAATGTTTGCTGCCTTGTTCCGGTGGGCAGTACGCGTAGGCGCTGCCCACCGCCTCCTGGCCGTGGTGCGCGGCAGCAAACCAGACCTGGTTTTCCACCGCCGGGCTGACGTTGATCCTGGCATCGTCCGATTCGCTGGCCGCCGCCACAGTCTCCACATCCAGCGCACGGGTCATCCACCACGGCTGCCAACCGCGTTCAAAACGCCACTGCGGCAAAATTCCCGCCCGCACCGAGGCGTTCATCCACACGCCCACGCTTTCAGCGCCCCGGCGCTCCGCCTCTGCCAGCGCCGGGGCCAGCCCCGACTCCGTGATGTCGGTGGGGAAAAGGCAGAGCATCTGGCGGGTGCCTGGCAGCCACACCCAGTCCATGCGATGCGTGGAAAACGAGCGCCCGCCCGTCGCCTCAGCCAGTGCCCGGAACCAAGCATGTTGTGTGCGTTGGCAATCGGCGAGGGTGACCATGAAGTATCTTCCGTTTGAAAAAGGCGCGGTTTTCTTAACCCAGAACGACGACGGAGGCGCGCGCACCCGTCGTCGTTCTGGCTGGGGGAACTACTTTTGTGTGAAGACCACGGACATCGGGGTGGTCTCGGTGGTCTGGCCCTGCGGGTTGTCGCGGAAAATGTCCTCCAACACCGTCTTGGTCAACGCCGTGTCATGGCCCAGGGCCACCACGCCCAGATCGTTGGCGTCCATGATGGCGGTGCCGGCAAAGGTGGCGGCGTATTCGGCCGGCACGGTGGCCTTGACCAGGGCGCTGAGGCGGGCAGCGACACCGTCGGGATCAATGGGCGCGTACTTCACCGAGTGGGTGGAGGTGCCCACCTGGTAGCCCGCGGCGCCGTCAATGGCGTTGATGTTGTGTCCCACCACCTCATAAAATACGCCCGACTTGCCCTGCAGTTTGCCCAGGACGCTGCGCGCGGAGGCGTACATGATCTTTGGCAGGCCCACCTCGTCAATGGCCAACTGCATGGACCAGGGGCTGGCCAGGCCAATGCCGCCGGGATTGCGGGTGACAAACTTGCTGAAAATGCGGGCAGCGGCGGAGACCTTGATGTCCCAGACCGGGATGGAGCGGCCCTGGGTCATGGCCACAATTTTCTCCGAGACGAACAAGTACCAGGGCGTGTTGGCTGTGGCTTCGGCATGGTCGCCGCCGGCGGCGGGCAGGCCGTCAAAGTAACGCTTGACGTACTTCATCACCGTGGGGTCAAAATCGGTTTCCTTGTAAAAGACCTCCGTGCGCAGCGGGTAGCGAAGGAAGGTGCCGGCGCCGCCCGGAACGGTGATGGCCAGGGACTTGCCGGCGTTGGGGATGTAGTCGCTCTTGCCTTCGATGCCGGCCCTGACCTCTGGCTCGTCAAAGAATTCACGCAGCCACAGCTCGGTGTTGATCAAGCGCCAGAACACCATGGTGGAGCCGGCGCTCTTGCCGCTCAGGTACTCCTCGAAGGCGTACAGCACGGCATTCTGGTCCCAGTAGGGCCGGGCACCAAAGGAGGAGGAGAGGAAGATCTCGTAGATCTTTTCCTTCATCAGCCCAAACCATTCCGCCTCCGGGGTGGTGAAGCCAATCTTGTTGCGCCGGTTGCTGATCATTTCCGGCAGCAGCTCGCGGGTCGCGTCGCGCAGGATGCGCTTGTTCCAGCCGCCCTTGATGATGGACTCGTCATCAAGGCTGAACAGGAACTTCACCACCTCCTTGTCCAAGAACGGCACGCGGCCTTCCAGGGAGAAGCGCATGGTGTTCTTGTCCTCGTAGCGCAGCACGGCCGGCAGGGACTTGTGGAACAGGTCGTCAATGAGGCGCAGCTTCAGGTTGTCGGCAATGTTGGAGAATTTCTCCGACTTGTGCGCGGACGTGAAGTCCTTTTTCAGCAACGGCGTGATGCCGGGGGCCTTTTTCAGTGTCAACGCGCCCTGGATGCGGAAGCGGGCCAGACGGAAGAGGATGTCGGAGCTGGAAACCAGCTCCTTGGCCAGTTTTACCTTCTGGCCGTCCTTTTTCAGCTGGCGCAGGTAGGCAAAGTAATAGGGGATGTAGCCGGCCATCATTTCATCGGCGCCCTGGCCGTCCAGCAGCACCGTGACGTGCTTGGATGCTTCACGCATCACCTGGTACTGGGCGTACGGTCCGGAGGAAATGATGGGCTCCTCCATGGTGCGCACAAAGTCCTCCAGGTCCGCCACGAACTCGGCGGCCTGCGGCCGGATCTTGTGGCTGATGACGTTGCCCTCGCAGCGGGCCAGCACGGCGTCCGCGTACTTTTCCTCATCGTTGAGCGAATTGGGGAACACTGCCGAGAAGGTTTGCTGCTTGGCGCCCAAAGAATCGGTCGCCGCCGCTTTTTCGGCCATCAGCTTGTTGATGGTGGCCACCACTGCCGAGGAATCCAGCCCGCCTGAGAGCGCGGTTCCCACGGGAACTTCGGACTGCAGGCGCAGGCGCACGCCCTCGGTGAAACGCTGGCGGTACTCCTCAATGACGGCCTTGGAATAAGGCGTCTTTACCCTTGCCAGCTCGGCCAGTTCCTCCTTCAGGCGGGTGTAGGCGCTGATGACGGCGGTTCCGGCAGGACCGGCGGCGGTGTCCACGGTGTTCACCACGAGCTTCTCACCGGGCATGAGCTTATGGACCCCGGCGAAGAAGGTGGCCGATTCCTCGTCATGGATGCGGAACTGCAGGTAGCGGTACAGGATGCGCTCATCAACGCGGCGTTCAAACTTGTCCGCTGCCAGCAGCGGCTTGATTTCGGAGCCAAACAGCAAGGTGGGTGCCGCGGCGGTGCCGCCGGTGGCGTAGTACAGCGGTTTGATGCCAAAGTGGTCACGGGCCAGCACCAGGCGGTTGTTGACGCTGTCATGGATGGCCAGGCCAAACATGCCATTGAACTTGTCAAAAGCGGCGTCGCCCCACTCTTCGTAGGACTGCAGCACCACTTCGGTGTCGGATTCCGTGGCGAAAGTGCGGCCCAGGGAGATGAGTTCTTCGCGCAGATCGAGGTAGTTGTAGACCTCGCCGTTGTAGATGAGGACGATTTTGCCGTCGGCGCTGTACATGGGCTCCTGGCCATGGGCAACGTCAATGATGGACAGGCGGCGATGCGCCAGTCCCACACCGTCCTGCATGTATATGCCCGAACCATCCGGGCCGCGGTGCTCTATGCACGCATTCATCTGCTGCAACAGGGCTTCGTCAGCCCCGTAACCGTAGTATCCGGCGATTCCGCACATACTTGCTTACCTCATCTTTAGTACGTCAGTCCTGCCGACCATGCTACTTGCTCAGGGGCCTTTCCCCATTCACGCCGCCCGGTGGGAGCCGGAAGTTAACGGTGTGAGATGCAGCCCACCTATGATGTGAAAGTGAATTTTAATGCCTCCGCTTCCCGTGCTTCCGGACCCTTGGTGGGGGTGCTTGCCCTGCAGGGCGATGTCCAGGAGCATCTTCGTGCCCTGCAGTCCAGCGGGGCCCGGGCCGTGCCCGTGCGCCGCCCCGGCGAACTGGAGCACCTTGATGGTCTGGTGATTCCCGGCGGTGAATCCACCACCATGGACAAACTCAGCCGCAGCTTTGGCCTGCGGGAACCGCTGCAGGAGCGCATTGCCGCCGGGCTGCCGGTCTATGGCAGCTGCGCGGGAATGATCATGCTGGCCTCCGAGCTGGTGGATCCGGCCACGGATTTGGCCGGCACGCCGCAGCAGACCCTGGGGGGTTTGGACATCACGGTGCGCCGCAACGCCTTTGGCCGCCAGGTGGACTCCTTTGAAACGGCCCTTGATTTTCGCGGCCTCGCCCCCGCCGGCGGGCAGGAAAAACCTCTGCACGCAGTGTTCATTCGGGCGCCCTGGGTGGAACGTGTTGGACCTGATGTTCAGGTCCTGGCCACCGTGAGCCTGCCGCAGAACGGACAAAACGCTAGGATTGAACCAGTTGTTCGTGCCGTTGCCGTTCGTTCGCGGCATTTGCTGGCCACCTCCTTCCATCCGGAAGTGACGGGGGAGCGCCGCATCCACGAGCTGTTCATCCGCATGATTGAAGGAGAAGCGTAACCATGTCAGGCCACTCCAAATGGGCAACCACCAAGCACAAAAAAGCTATTCTCGACAGCCGCCGGGCCAAGTCCTTCGCCAAGCTCATTAAAACCATTGAAGTAGCGGCCCGCGGCGGCGGCGCCGACCTGCAGGGCAACCCGGCCCTTGAACTGGCTGTGAGCAAGGCCAAGAAGACCTCCGTTCCCGCCGACAATATTGAACGTGCCATCAAGCGCGGCGCGGGACTGCTCGGCGACGCCGTGGACTACCAGACCATCATGTATGAAGGCTACGGTCCGCAGGGTTCGGCAATCCTCATTGAGTGCCTCACCGACAACAAGAACCGTGCAGCGTCCGAGGTCCGCCTGGCCGTGGGCCGCAATGGCGGCAACATGGGGGATCCGGGTTCGGTGGCCTACATGTTCACGCGCAAGGGAATTGTGGTCCTGCCCCGGAACGGCCTCAGCGAAGACGATCTGCTCATGGCCGTCCTCGACGCCGGCGCCGAGGAAGTCAAGGGCAGCGGCGAGAACTTTGAGGTCATTTGCGAGCCCCAGGACCTGCCCGCCGTCCGCGCCGCGCTGGCCGAGGCCGGCATTGAGTACGAAAGCGACGAGGCGGGTTTTGTTCCGTCCATGCAGGTTGAACTGGATGTGGACAATGCCCGCAAGTTCATGAAGCTTTACGATGCGCTGGAGGACCTCGACGACGTCCAGAACATCTACTCCAACGCCGACATGAGCCCCGAGGTTCTTGCGGCACTTGAAGAGGACTAGGAACTGCGTGTTCTGGGAGTCGACCCCGGACTGACCCGTTGCGGGCTGGGCGTGGTGGATGTTGCCGCCAACCGATCGGCCACCCTGGTGGGCGTGGGCGTGGTGGGCAGCTCCCACGAGCTCGGTCTGGACGCCCGGCTGCTGGTCATTGCCGACGCCGTGGACCAGTGGCTGGATGCCTTTAAACCCGATGTGCTGGCCCTTGAGCGTGTTTTTGCCCAGACCAACCTCAGCACCGTCATGGGTGTGGCCCAGGTTTCCGGGGTGGTCATGGTGGCGGCTGCGCGGCGCGGGATTCCCGTGGCCCTGCACACGCCCTCCGAGGTGAAGGCTGCCGTGACGGGCAATGGCCGGGCCGGCAAGGAGAATGTCACGGCCATGGTGGTGCGGATCCTGGGCCTGGATGCGCCGCCCCGGCCGGCCGACGCCGCCGACGCGCTGGCCCTGGCCATTGCCCACGCCTGGCGCAGCGGCAACACCTTTGCCCCTGACGGGGCAGGCGCCACAGCGGCCCAGCGGCTGTGGCGGGATGCGGAGACCAAGTCCAAAACCCGCAAGAACAAGGAAAATCCGGACGCCAAATGGAACTAGTGGCTCGTAACTATGTTCGACTACACTGGGTAGCAGCAATGACTGGCCCAGAGTCCGGAACCTCAACAGGAGCACTTGCATGATTAGTTTTGTCCGCGGCCCCGTCGCCTCGCTTTCGCTCTCCCATGCCGTCATTGACGTCAATGGGGTGGGCATGCTGGTCATTGCCACCCCCAAGACCCTGGGCCGGCTGCACCTGGGGGAGGAAACCAGCCTCGTCACGGCCATGGTGGTTCGTGAGGATTCCATGACGCTCTACGGTTTTGCCGAGGAGCGGGAGCGGGAAATTTTTGACATCCTGACCTCCGTCAGCGGCATCGGACCACGTCTGGCGCTGGCCATCTTGTCGGTGCTGGAACCGGAAAGCATTGCCGCGGGGGTGGCCAACGGCGACGGCAAGGCCTTCACCAAGGTCCCGGGCGTGGGGCCCAAGGTCGCCGGCCGCATCGTCTTGGAACTAAAGGGCAAGCTGCATCCGCTGTCCGCGCCGCAGACTGGCGCCCCCGCCGCCGCGGCCCCCATGGAGTGGAAGGACCAGGTGGTGGCAGCCATGACCAGCCTGGGCTGGAATGAAAGGGATGCCAACAAGGCCATTGAGGCCACCTTGGCCACCGAGCCCGAGCTGGAAGAAGGCGGCAACGTGCCCGCGGTGCTGCGGGCCACGCTGCGCTGGCTGGGGCAGGACTCCACCCGCCAAAAGAGCGGACTGAGGTAAAAATGGCTGACGACGACCAATCCCCGACACTGCTGCCCGGACAAATCAGTGTGGGGCGGGGCCCGGCAGCTCCCCGGGGGGCCAGCGAACTGGCCGCACCCGTGGGCGAACCGGAGGAACGCGAGCTGGAGGCCGCCCTGCGGCCGCGGAACCTGTCCGACTTCGTGGGACAGGAGCGGGTCCGCAAGCAGTTGGCCCTGGTGCTGGCTGCATCCAAAATCCGTGGCCGCAGCGCCGACCACGTTCTCATGTCGGGTCCTCCTGGGCTGGGCAAGACCACGCTGGCCATGATTGTGGCGGCGGAAATGAACGCCCCCCTGCGCATCAGCTCCGGCCCGGCAATCCAGCATGCCGGGGACCTTGCGGCCATTCTGTCCTCACTCACCGAAGGTGAGGTGTTGTTCCTGGATGAAATCCACCGCATGTCGCGGCCCGCGGAGGAAATGCTGTACATGGCCATGGAGGATTTCCGGGTGGACATCATTGTGGGCAAGGGGGCCGGGGCCACAGCCATCCCCTTGGAGCTGCCCGCGTTCACTCTGGTGGGGGCCACCACCCGCGCGGGCCTGCTTCCCGGTCCGCTGCGGGACAGGTTCGGCTTCACCGGTCATTTGGAGTTTTATTCCGTGGCCGAGTTGGAGCTGGTTTTGCGCCGTTCCGCCGGCATGATGGACCTCAAGCTCAGCAGCGCCGGTTTTGCCCAGATAGCGGGCAGGTCCCGGGGCACGCCCCGCATAGCCAACCGCCTGCTGCGGCGGGTCCGTGACTGGGCGCTGGTGCATGGGCTGGAAGTCATTGACGCCGGCGCGGCCTCGGCGGCCCTGGACATGTATGAAGTGGATGCCCGGGGTTTGGACCGTCTGGACAGGTCTGTGCTGGATGCGCTGATCAACAAGTTCAATGGCGGACCGGTGGGGCTCTCCACCCTGGCGATTGCCGTGGGGGAGGAGAGCGAGACCGTGGAGACGGTTGCCGAGCCGTTCCTGGTTCGCGAGGGCCTGCTGGGACGCACGCCGCGGGGCCGCATTGCCTTGCCGGCTGCGTGGGAGCACTTGGGTTTGAAGATGCCCGGCAATGCCGTGGCTGCCGCCATGCTGCCATTGGATGCCGAGGGTTTGGACAGCTAGTTTGCGGGTCCGTTGAGGTTCCGGCAGCACTCTTCTGCGCCTTTGGTGATGTTTTACTGCCAGCGTCCAGCTTTACCCTTTAGACTGGTATGACGTCCGGCACGTTTCAACCGCGCCGAGACCCTTCAATTTTTACTTAAAGAATGGAACCTCAGCTGTGCTCTTCAGCAGTATTCTAGCCGCCGAAACACCAGCCCCGACAGGGCTCTTCAGCGGCGCCAACATTGTCCTCTTCGCCTTGTTTGCCGTGCTCATATTCATGATGTTGCGCAAGCAGAAAAAGGCCAAGGCTGCTGCCCAGGAGCGCCGTTCACAGTTGGCCCCCGGAGTGGAAATGATGACCAACTTCGGCTTGTTCGGCAAGGTCATCTCCATTGACGAGGAGGAGAACAAGATCGTTTTGGAAATCTCCCCGGGCACCACCGCCACTGTCCACCGCCAGACAGTGGCCAAGATCATCGAACCGTCTGAAGTCGACGCCACGGTCCCTGACGCCACGGTCCCCAACGATGCCTCCTCGCTGGCACTGGGACTGGAGAAGCGCCCCCACGAGAGCGAAACCGCCGCGGAATCCCTCGAACGCTTGAAAAAAGAAAACAATAAAGACAACTAGCCTCATTCGGGTTGGCTGCTGCTGGGCCGCATTCTTGCCGGCACAGCAGCATTGCCATGTTCACTACACCCATGACCTATAGAAGGATCCCTTGATGGCACGAACAGGTCCCACGTCCACGGCCCGGCGAACTTTGCTGTGGCTGGCGGCGCTCATCATTGCTTGCACTTTGGCAGTGGGTGGCGGCGTGCTTTCCGGCGCAACCACCTGGGCGCCGAAGCTTGGTCTTGACCTTGAGGGTGGCACGCAGATGATTCTGGCACCCAAGGTGGAGGGTTCCGGTCAAATTGCGGCCGAGCAATTGGAGCAGGCTGTCTCCATCATCAGGCAGCGCGTTGACGGCTCTGGTGTTGCTGAAGCCCAAATTGCCACCGAAGGCGGCAAAAACGTGGTGGTCAGCATGCCCGGCAGCCCCAGTGAGGAGGAACGCAACCTCATCAAGGCCTCGGCCAACATGAACTTCCGCCCCGTGATCCTCACCACCCAGGTTCCGGCAGGAGCGGTTGCTGAAGCTGAACGCACACCCGAGGACCAGCTCCCGGTCCCCACCGCCGAACCCGTGGATGCCAGCGACCCCAACTGGGTGGATGCTGCGCTTTTGAAGCAGTTTGAGGCCACCAGCTGCATCGCCCCGCTCACGGACCGCCCCACCACCTCCGACCCGGAGAAGCCGCTGGTCAGCTGTGAACCGGATACGGGTGTGAAATACATTCTGGGACCGGTTGAAATTCCCGGCAAGTGGATCAGCACTGCGTCCTACGGCCTCATGTCAGGCGCGCAGGGAGCCACGACCAATGAATGGTCGGTGCAGCTGGAACTGGTCAAGCCCGAAGGTGCCGAAGCCTTCAAGTCCGTCACCCAGCGGCTCAATGGCAAGTACCTGGCCAACCCCAACGACCCGCAGTCGCAGTTCGCGATTGTCTTGGACGACAGCGTGGTTTCGGCTCCACGGTCCCAGGCGGTCATCACCGACGGCCAATCCTCCATCACCGGCAACTTCACCGAAGCCAGCGCGAAGGCGTTGGCGGATCAGCTCAAATTCGGTTCGCTGCCCATCAGCTTTGAAATCCAAAGTGAAATCCAGATCTCTGCCACCTTGGGCCTGCAGCAGCTGGAAATGGGTATCCTGGCAGGTCTCATAGGTCTGCTGCTGGTGGTGGTTTATTCACTCTTCCAGTACCGCGCCCTGGGTCTGGTCACCATCTTTTCCCTGGTCATTGCGGGTGTCTTGACCTACCTGGCAATTGTGCTGTTGGGCTGGGTGGAAAACTACCGCCTGTCGTTGGCCGGCGTGGCAGGCATCATTGTGGCCATTGGCCAGACCGCCGACTCCTTCATTGTCTACTTTGAACGGGTCAGGGACGAGCTTCGTGATGGCCGCGGGCTCGTGGCCGCCGTCGAAAACGGCTGGGCCCGGGCCAAGCGCACCATTTTGGCTTCCAAGGCCGTCAACGTGCTGGCCTCCCTGGTGCTGTACTTTGTCTCCGTTGGCAGCGTCAAAGGCTTTGCGTTCACCCTCGGGTTGACGGCCGTGGCCGACCTGATCGTGGTCTTCATGTTCACCCACCCCGCCCTGCAGGTGCTGGCACGGACCAAGTTCTTCGGCGAGGGGCACCGCTTCTCCGGACTTGACCCCGCCACCTTGGGTGTTGTGCCCCTGTACCGCGGTGCCGGACGCATGCGCACCCCCGAGGAAACCGCGCAGGTCCTCCAGCTTAAAAACTCCCGTGCCGCCGGCGAAGCCGAGCGTCGCCAGACCATTGCCGAGCGTCGTTTGGCAGCCCAGCGTGCCAGCGCGGAAAAGGCCATGGCCGGCGGCCCCGGTGCCAAGGCCGCGCGCTCCGATTCCGGCGACGACTCCAAGGAGAGCAAGTAATGAAGAGCTTCGCTACATTTGGAAACGAGCTGTACACCGGCGAACGCTCCTACGAGTTCGTGGGCAAGCGCAGGATCTGGTTCAGCATCACCTTCGTTGCCGTGGTGCTGTCCATCCTGCTGCCCCTTCTTGGCGGCGGCTTCAACTTTGGCATTGACTTCCGGGGAGGTTCACAGTTCACCATTTCGCAGGTGGCCGACACCAACGTGGCCATTGGCCAGGAAGCGGTCAATGCGGCGGCACCGGGCACCGAAGCGGTGGTGACGAACATTGCCGGTGACACCATGCAGGTCCAGACGGAACGTCTCAGCGACGATCAGACCATTGCTGTCAAGGAATCCCTGCAGGACGCCTACGCGGTCTCGGATGACAATGTGACCTCCACTTTTGTGGGCCCCAACTGGGGGCAGGACGTCTCACGCCAGGCCATCATTGGCTTCATTGTGTTTGTTGTCCTGGCCACGGTGCTTATGGCCCTGTATTTCCGTACCTGGCGCATGTCCATTGCCGCGGTGGTGGGTCTGCTGGTGGTCATGATTGTGACGGCCGGCATTTATGGCGCGTCCAACTTTGAAGTGACGCCGTCTGCCATCATTGGCTTTTTGACCATCCTCAGCTACTGCCTGTATGACACGGTGGTGGTGTTCGACAAGGTCAGGGAAAACACCTCCGACATCACCAAATCCACCCGCCGCAGTTTTGCGGAGGAGGTCAACCTTGCCGTGAACCAGACGCTGGTGCGCTCCATCAACACCATGATGGTGGGCATCATCCCCGTGGGTTCGGTTTTGTTCATTGGTGCCCTGTTGCTGGGTGCCGGAACGCTGCGCGACTTGTCACTGGCCTTGTTCATTGGGATCATCGTGAGCACCTTCTCCACCATCTTCGTGGCCGCGCCCCTGTACTCCTGGCTGCGCGAGCGTGAACCGGAACTGGCCAAACAGGCCAGGAAGGTCCAGCAGCAGCGCGCGGCCGCAGCTGCCACCGAAAAGGTCGACGCCGGCTGACAGCTGCCCGGCCGTGGCCGGGCAGCGCCCTGATGGGACGGGCCGGGATGGGATGCATGACATCTTGTCCCGGCCTTCCTTATGGTCAAAAACTTGCCGCCGCCACCTTAGACTTGTTTAATGCTCCGAGTAGGGGTGCATGAACTTTCGAATGCGTGAGGGAGGCAGTGCGGTGGCTGGTGAATCAACCTCCCGTGGGTCTGCGGGCGGCGGGACAGGGCAATCCGTGGCCAGTCCCGCGCAAACCGAGGTGCAAACGCAGGATCCCCGGCCCACGTTCCCGGGCCGGCGCGAACGCACACGCTCGCGCCTGGCCCGCCTGACAGGCTGGTCGACGGAGAGCCATTCGCCCATCCTCGAGCCGCTGCTGCGCATTGTCCGCGCACGCAACCCCAAAGAAGACTTTGATTTGATCCAGCGCGCCTTCGTGGTGGCGGAAAAGTATCACGAGGGTCAAAAGCGGAAAAGCGGGGACCCCTACATCACCCACCCGGTGGCCGTGGCCACCATTCTTGCCGAGATGGGAATGTCCGGCAGCACCCTTGCCGCCGCCCTGCTGCATGACACGGTGGAGGACACCGCCTATACCCTTGCCGAGCTGGAGCGTGACTTCAGCGCCGAAATCCGGGTCCTGGTCGATGGCGTCACCAAGCTGGACAAGGTGGAATTCGGGGACGCAGCCCAGGCGGAGACCGTCCGAAAAATGGTTATTGCCATGGCCCAGGACATCCGGGTGCTGGTCATAAAGCTGGCCGACAGGCTGCACAACGCCCGCACCTGGCGCTTTGTCTCGGCGGCGTCCTCGGGTAAAAAGGCGCGGGAAACACTTGACATCTTTGCCCCGCTGGCGCACCGCCTGGGCATGAACGCGGTGAAGTGGGAGCTTGAGGAACTGTCCTTCGCGGCCTTGTATCCGAAGGTGTACGAGGAAATTGTCCGCATGGTGCAGGACAGGTCACCGGAGCGCGAGAAGCAGCTGAGCATCATCCGGCGCGACATTGCCGAGGTGCTGCGCACCTCCAAGATCAAGGCCGACATCACCGGCAGGCCCAAACACTACTACTCCATCTATCAAAAAATGGTGGTCCGCAACAAGGACTTCGATGACATCAATGACTTGATTGGTGTGCGGGTGGTGGTGGACACCGTGGGTGACTGTTACGCGGCACTGGGGCAGATCCATTCCCTGTGGAGCCCGCTGGTGGGCCGTTTCAAGGATTACATTGCGCTGCCCAAGTTCAACATGTACCAGTCGCTGCACACCACTGTGGTGGGCCCCGGCGGCAAGTTGGTTGAAATCCAGATCCGCACCCTGGAAATGCACCGGCGGGCCGAGTACGGCGTGGCCGCGCACTGGAAGTACAAGTCCGGGAACAAGAACCCCGTGGGCGTCCAGGAGGACATGAACTGGTTGCGGTCACTGCTGGACTGGCAGCAGGAAACCAGTGATTCCAATGAGTTCCTGGATTCCCTGCGCTATGAGATGAACTCCAAGGAAGTGTACGTCTACACTCCCAAGGGCAAAATCATTGCCCTTCCCGAAGGGGCCACACCGGTCGACTTTGCGTACTCGGTGCATACCGAGGTGGGCAACCGCACCATTGGCGCACGTGTCAATGGGAAGCTGGTGCCCCTGAACAGTGAACTCTCCCACGGGGACACCGTGGAAATCTTCACCAACAAGGCTGAAGGGGCGGGCCCCAGCCAGGACTGGCAGAACTTCGTCAAGAGCGCCCGCGCCCGGAACAAGATCCGCCAGTGGTTCACCAAGGAACGCCGCGACGAGTCCATTGAAAAGGGCAAGGATCTGCTGACCAAGGCAATGCGCAAGCAAAACCTGCCGCTGCAGAAGATGATGACCCATGACGGCCTGCTGGCCGTGACGGAACACTTTCATTACGTGGATATTGCCGGGCTTTATGCCGCCGTGGGCGATGGTCACACCTCGGCCCAGTCGGTGGTGGAAAAGCTTCGGGACGTCCTGGGCGTCAGCGACGACCTCGAAGACACAGCGGTTCCGGCCGACACCCACCTCTCCAATGCCCGCTCGAGGATTTCCGAATCCGGCGTCATTGTCCATGGCATGGGGGACGTGCTGGTGAAACTGGCCAGGTGCTGCACCCCGGTGCCCCCAGACCCGATCTCCGGCTTTGTCACCAAGGGCTCCGGAATTTCAGTGCACCGCCAGGACTGCCCCAATTTCAAGCACATGGAAAGCGAACCCGGACGCCTGGTGGACGTGGAATGGGCGCCCACCCAGTCCGGGGTGTTCCTGGTGGAGATCCAGGTCGAGGCGCTTGACCGCAAGAGCCTGCTTTCGGACGTGACACGGGTGCTGGCGGAAACCCATGTCAACATTTTGGCTGCCAGCGTCAACACCTCCCGCGACCGCATGGCCATTTCGAAGTTTGCCTTTGAAATGGGGGATCCAAAGTACCTCGACCACGTCCTGAACGCCATCCGGCGCATTGACGGGGTCTTTGACGTCTACCGTTCCACCGGCTCCCATCGCCGGGCTTAGGGCCCGGGCCGTCTGGCTCCTCATGCGCCACCGGGCTGCCGGACAAGTTCCAGCGCACGCGTCCGGCCGGGCACGTGCCGCATCGCAAGCAGGGCCGCCAGCACCCGGTCCCTGCCGCAGTCCAGCTCTTCATGCCCCATCAGGGCTGCCAAGACCTGCCCGGCCAGCGGCAGTGGTGCGCTCCGGGCCACATCCACTGCCGTGCGCACGGGGCTGGTGACGCAGCAGCCGGCAAGTTCCCACACATCGTGGGCGGCCAGCTGGAGCTCCCGCAGGGAACAGCCGCTAAACGGGGGCAGTTGGGCGCTTTTGCCTCCGGGCATCAAAAACAGGGCCAGGGGACTCGGCGGCGGCGCGCAGCCGTAGACCCAGGCGGCGGACAGCTGAGCCACAATGGCCCGCCGTGCCAGGCTTGCCGGCACCTGCACCGCCAGCGCGGCCGCCCGCAGCTCCACGGTCTCAGGCATCCCGGCGGGCACAAAGACCGTGCCGTCGAGGTGGCGCAGCACGCCGTCGAGCTTCATGGCATGCAGCTCCGCCAGGCTGAACCTCGCATCCGGCACCAGCAGCTGCTGCTGTGCCGGGGGCGTGGGGGCTGTCATGGAACAAGCCTGCACCCTGGCCCGGGCACGCAAAAGGCCCCTGCACCGAATTGTGGACAACCCGGTGCAGGGGCCTTGGCCGAAGAGGAGCGGCACACGCTCCGCAGAAAGGCTAGGAGAAGTCTGCTGCAGCCTTCTGGATTTGCTCCAGCCACAGTTCCCGGGCTTGCAGGGCCTCCGACGCCTTGGCGGTTTTACGGGCGTCGCCAGCCTTTTCCGCTTTGGCGAGGTCTTCCCTGAGTCCGGCAATGGTCGCTTCCAGCTGGCTGAGGGCGCTGCTGGTGCGGGCCTTGGCTTCCGGGTCGCTCCGACGCCAATTGTCCTCGTCGGCGGCGCGGACGGCGTCCTCGACCTTCCGCAGGGCAGCTTCCACCCGCTGCATGTCATTGCGGGGGACCTTGCCGGCTTCCTCCCAGCGGTCGCGGATGTTGGCCAGCGTCTTCTTGGCGGCGGTGAGGTCCTTGATGGGCAGCAGGGCCTGCGCCTCCTTGATGAGCTCCTCCTTCACCAGCAGGTTGGCGCCAAATTCCTCATCGAGGGCATTGTTGGCTTCCTGGCGGGCGGCAAAGAATTTGTCCTGCGCGCCGCGGAAGCGTGCCCAGAGGGCGTCGTCGTCCTTGCGGCTGGCGCGTGGGGAGGCTTTCCACTGGTCCATGAGGCGGCGGTATTCCCCGGCCGCCCAGCCCCACTCGGTTGAGGTGGCCAATTCCTCGGCGGCTTCAATCAAAGCCTCCTTGGCGGCCTTGGCGGCTGCATTGACATTGTCCAGCTGGGAGAAGTACGCGCGGCGGTGACGGTCAAAGATGGTGCGCGCGCTGCGGAACCGCTTCCACAGCCCCTCCTCGGTGGCCCGGCCCAGACGCATGCCGGACTTTTGTGCCTGCTTCCAGGACTCGAAAAGTTCATTCATGCGGGCGCTGCTGATTTTCCACTGGATTGTGGCCGGATCACCGGCGGCAATGGCCTCGGCTTCGGCAACAATGGCCTCGCGGGCGGCAAGTTCGACGCCGCGTGCGGCCTCGTGCGCGGACCGTTCGGCTGCGGTGAGGGCCTTGATGTTCTCCTCCAGCGCCGACAGGCGGGCCAGGGCGGCGTTGACGTCACCGACGGAAGTGCGCTCAGCCAACTGTGCGCGCAGGTGCGCCACGGTCTTGGTCATGTCGGCAGTGGGCGCCTTGGCTTCCACACGGGCCTCCAACAGCGCAATCTGGGCCAGGATGTCTTCGAATTTGCGGGCAAAGTAGGCCAGGGCCTCATCCTTGCTGGCACCGGGGTATTGGCCCACCGGGAATTCTTCGCCATCGAGCAGCAAAAAGACGTGACCGTCCTCTTCGGCGCGGCCAAACTTCGCAGCTTCAGCCAGGTTCACCGCCACGGGGGCCGGAACCGGAGCCGGAGCCGGCGCGGTGGCCGGGCCCTTGGGGCGGGCTGCAAAAGCGGCCGGCGAGGGGGCCCCTGCAGGAGCCTTCGGCGCCGGTGCGGCACCGGCATCCGGCTTTGCTGCCTGCTCCGCGCCGGCGGCGGGCTCCTCGGAAGCGGGCGTCGCGGGGGCGGCTTCCAGCTCCGCGGCGGGCGCTTCGTTGGCTGCCTCCGGCCCGGGGGCCTGCGCCGGGTCAGCCGCAGCTACGGCAGCGTCCTGTTCGGCAGCAGCGCCGTCCGGCTGGGTTGAGGCAAGTGTTTCGTCGGATTCTTGACTGTATGTCACCGCTAAAAGTCTTTCGCGTCGGGGGAGAAGGGTAAATGCTGTGAGGTGGATCCGGCCGTGATCGCGTGTTGCAGGTTCCCGTGGACACTGTGATCTGTGCCGGGATGGCCGCCATGAAATTAGTTGATCTGGAACGAGTCTATCGTCACCTTGGTCTTGGGTGCACCGTCTGTGCTGCCGCCTTCAATGCCATCGGCCGCAATGGCGGTGACGGCGTCGAGGCCTCCGGTGACCTTTCCAACAATCGTGTAGCCCCCCGTTTCCTGCGGCAGGGTGGTGTCTTCAAAGGTGATGAAGAACTGGGTGCCATTGGAGAAGGTGCTGCTGGCCCGCGCCACGGCAATGGTTCCGGCCGGGTACTTGCCATCGGCTGGGCTGTTCTCCACCGGTCCCCACTGATAGTCCGGGTTGCCTTGGCCGTCGCCCTTGGCCGAGCCGCACTGCAGCAGGCCAAATCCGGGGGCGTTTGCCAAACGGTGGCACGTTTTGCCCGTCATGAAACCGCTGTCGGCCAGGGACTTGAACACTGCTGCTGCCTGGGGCGCCCGGGTACCGTCGAGTTCCACGTCCAGCGTTTTTCCATTCAGGGAAAGCGTCCCGGTAAACACCTGGTCCTTTGCCGTGGCGGCATCGGGCACGGTGGGGCTGTTGCTTTCGGCGGGCGTTGACGGCCCGGCACTGGCTGGTGCCGTGCCGCCGGCAGCCGTTTCGGTGGCGCCCGCGCTGGTGGGAGCGTCGGTGGCGGCCGCGTCGGTGACGGCCGCGCCGTCGTCCTTGGGCAGGAAAACCGTCAGGGCCAACACGGTGGCAACAGCCAGGGCAACAACCATGACGATGAGCGCCACATCGTTGTCGCGCTTGCGCCTGCGCAGCTGCTCGCGCTGCAGTGACTGGTTTGCCTCCATGCGCGCAACGCGCAGCTTTGCCTCGCGGCCGGGCTTGTTGCTGTTGACCAACTGTGTCTCTTTCCTCATTGTTTAAGCGTCTTGGCTGCGCGCATGGTCCGCGCAGCGGGGGCGGTGTCTGCCACACTTTGCCCTGGACCGGTTGGGGGTTGGGACGCCAAGCCCTATAAAATGGCAGCCGGAGCCAGTTTACCCATGCGGACGCGCACCTCGGCGAGCATGACCTGGCCAACTTTGCAGCATTGTTCAACCACCCGTCCCACCGCCCACCCGTCGCTTGAACCGGCCGGCGGTGAATGTTAGGAGAGCACCACCCATGGCACGCAACGCCTCCTTGTCCGGCTTCCCCGAATGGCTTCCCGAGGAGCGGTTGGTGGAACAGCATGTGCTGGACACGCTGCGTCGAACCTTTGAACTGCATGGCTTCAGCTCCATTGAAACGCGCGCCGTGGAGACGGTGGGCCAGTTGCTGCGCAAGGGCGAGATTGACAAGGAAGTCTACGGACTTTCCCGCCTGCAGGACGACGACGGCAACGCGGCCGCCGCTGCCAAGGACGACCCCAATGCCCTGGCCCTGCACTTTGATCTCACAGTGCCCTTTGCCCGGTACGTGGTGGAAAATGCCGGCCACCTTTCCTTCCCCTTCCGGCGCTACCAGATCCAAAAGGTCTGGCGCGGGGAACGTCCGCAGGAGGGCCGTGCCCGCGAGTTCACGCAGGCGGACATTGACGTGGTGGGCGACGGCGTGCTGCCCTTCCGCTACGACGTGGAACTGGCGCTGGTCATTGTCCAGGCGCTGTCCGCGCTGCCCATTCCGGCGTTCAAGCTGCGCGTGAACAACCGGAAACTGGCCGAGGGCTTCTACCGCGGCATAGGACTCGCCGACACTGCCGGGGTGCTGCGCAGCATCGACAAGCTGGAAAAGATTGGTGCGCCGGCTGTGGCTACGTTGCTGAAGAACGAGCTGGGCGCCACCGACGAGCAGGCTGCGCTGGCCTTGTCTTTGGCATCCATCCGCACGGAAGACACCTCCTTTGTGGCAGCGGTGCGCGCCCTGGGCGTCAGCAATGAGCTCTTGGAAGAGGGCCTCAACGAGCTGGAACAGGTCATTGCCGCCGCCGTCAAGAGCGCCCCCGGCTCGGTGGTGGCCGATCTGTCCATTGCCCGGGGCCTGGACTACTACACGGGAACTGTCTACGAGACGGTTCTGGTGGGCCATGAAGCCTTGGGTTCCATCTGTTCCGGCGGCCGTTACGATGCGCTGGCGGCCAAGGGCAACCGGAAGTTCCCAGGGGTGGGACTGTCCATTGGTGTCACCCGCCTGGTGGCCCGCATTTTGAGTCAGGAGTTCGCCAAGGCCTCCCGCAGCGTGCCCACGGCGGTGCTGGTCACCTTGACCGACGAAGACAGCTGGTCCGAGGCGCAGGACGTGGCAACGGCCCTGCGTGCCCGCGGCGTTTCCACGGAAGTGGCGGCCAAAGCCGACAAGTTTGGCAAGCAGATCAAGTACGCCGACAAGCGGGGCATCCCCTTTGTGTGGTTCACGGACGAAGACGGCGCGCACCAGGTGAAGGACATTCGCTCGGGCGAACAGCTCGCAGCCGACCTTGGTTCCTGGATGCCCCCGGCCGCGGACCTGGTTCCGCAGATCCTGCTGGCATAAGTTGCCCGTGATAACCGTCGTGGCTCCCACGGTAAACTTCTAGACAGACTCCCTTTACGCGGCCCCCAGTGGGCCGAAAAATCTCCATTGAAAGGAATGCTGTGCTGCGCACACATGACCTGGGCTCCCTGCGGGCTGAACATATTGGCCAAACCGTCACCCTCTCGGGATGGGTTGCCCGCCGCCGCGACCATGGCGGCGTGGCCTTTTTGGACCTGAGGGATGCCTCGGGTGTGGCGCAAATTGTGGTCCGTGAGGAAGAGGTCTTCCACTCCCTGCGCAACGAGTTCGTGCTGCAGATCACCGGCACCGTCTCACGTCGCCCAGAGGGCAATGAAAACCCCTCCCTCGCCACAGGTGAGATTGAAGTCATGGCCGATGACGTCGTCGTGCTGAACGAGGCGGCGCCGCTGCCGTTCCAGGTGGACGAGCACGTGGAGGTGGGGGAGGAAGCGCGCTTGAAGCACCGCTACCTGGACCTGCGCCGCCCCGGCATGCAGCGCAACCTGCGCCTGCGCTCGGAAGCCAACCGGGTGGCCCGGAACCTGCTGCACGAGCAGGGCTACACCGAAATTGAAACCCCCACGCTGACCCGTTCCACCCCCGAAGGTGCCCGCGACTTCGTGGTGCCGGCACGCCTGGCCCCCGGATCCTGGTACGCGCTGCCGCAGTCCCCGCAGCTGTTCAAGCAGCTGCTGCAGGTGGGCGGTTTTGAAAAGTACTACCAGATTGCCCGCTGCTACCGGGACGAGGACTTCCGCGCGGACCGCCAGCCGGAATTCACGCAGTTGGACATTGAGGCCTCCTTCGTGGACCAGGACGACATCATTGCCCTGGGCGAGAAGATCGTCTCAGAGCTGTGGAAGCTGATCGACGTCGAAATTCCGCTGCCCATCCGCCGCATGACGTACCGCGACGCCATGGCCCGCTACGGCTCCGACAAGCCCGACCTGCGTTTCGGTCTGGAACTGACGGACTTGACCGAATTCTTCAAGGACACTGAATTCGGCGTTTTCAAGGCACCCTATGTGGGTGCGGTGGTCATGCCCGGTGGTGCCTCACAGCCCCGCCGCCAGCTGGATGCCTGGCAGGAATGGGCCAAACAGCGCGGCGCCAAAGGCCTGGCCTACGTCCTGTTCAAGGCGGAGGGCGAGCTGACCGGCCCGGTGGCCAAGAACCTCACGGACACCGAGCGTGCCGGCCTGGCTGACGCCGTGGGCGCCAAGCCCGGCGACGCAATCTTCTTCGCCGCCGGCGAGGTGGCCAGCTCCCGTGCCCTGTTGGGTGCCGCCCGTGTGGAGATCGGCCACCGCACCGGTCTGATCGACCCCAAGGACTGGGCATTCGTCTGGGTGGTGGATGCCCCCATGTTTGAACCCGCCTCCGACGCCGTTGCCTCCGGTGACGTGGCCGTGGGCGCAGGCAAATGGACGGCAGTGCACCACGCCTTCACTTCGCCCAAACCCGAATTCATGGACACCTTCGACACGGATCCGGAATCGGCACTGGCCTACGCCTACGACATTGTCTGCAATGGCAATGAAATTGGCGGTGGTTCCATCCGTATCCACCGCAGTGACGTGCAGCAGCGGGTCTTTGAGGTCATGGGCCTCTCACCTGAGGATGCGCAGGAGAAGTTCGGCTTCCTGCTCGAGGGCTTCAAGTTCGGTGCCCCGCCGCACGGCGGAATCGCCATTGGCTGGGACCGTGCCGTGTCCCTGCTGGCAGGTGTTGACTCCATCCGCGACGTCATTGCCTTCCCGAAGTCAGGCGGCGGCTACGATCCGCTGACGGCGGCTCCGGCGCCCATCACCGCCCAACAGCGCAAGGAAGCCGGGGTGGACTTCAAGCCCGAAGCCAAGCCCGAAGCCAAGTAAGCACCCTTCGTGGAAGCAGTGCAGAACCGGCCCTCCAAAATGGAGGGCCGGTTCTTCGCGTTCGGGCACCGAAACTTCAACCCTGCCCTCCAATGGAACGCCCGGTTTTGCAGGTCCTGACAACCATCAGGAACAAGCACGCCTGCAGATTCTGGAGCGGCTCATGGATGCGGCGTGGCCGGCCTTGGACAGCGCAACCCTGCATGCTTGGAAGCTCCGATCAGCAGGCTCCGTCACCCGGCGCGCCAACTCGATTTTGCCCCTTGCCTGCCCGGACGGCCTGTCTGCTGCCCTGAGCGCCGCCGTTGCCTCGGGCGTTCACATCACCCTCGACGCGGCGCCGTCCCCTGCCTGGCTGGAGTTGTGGTGGCGTGTGGACGGCAGGGGAGGGCCCGCCGAAAGGAGCATTGCCGAGCGCATTTTATTGGGCGCACCCGCCATCCATGCCACGGCATTCGACACCTCCGGGCGGGCCGTGGGCACCGGACGGTGGGCCTTGGCTGCAGTGGCCGGGGTTGGGGCCTGGGGGGGCATCTATGCCATGGCGGTGCACACTGATGCGCGACGGCGGGGCATGGCGGGGAACATTCTTGGCGTACTTGTTGCGGCAGGCAGGGACTTGGGGGTGCGTGAATTGTGGTTGATGGTCACTGCCGCCAATGCAAGGGCCCAACAGCTGAATACCCGGGCCGGATTTACCGAGGCCGGCCGCTGTCATTACCGGCAGGCGCCACTGCGGGTTGCAGCCGGCTTTGAGGCCCGGGTCTGACTTGGCGTGCGCTGGCATCTGTTGTGGACAGCTGTAATTCGTGCCGTGGGCCCCGGTGGTTTGGAACGCAGGCACACAGCTGAACTGCCGCCATGTTCCTGACGTCCGGGGCTTGTGGGGCACCGCCTCGCCTGCTTCACCGTGCACAAGGGAGGTCCGCCGGCGCTCCAGGCCTTAGAGTGGAAACCATGACACCAGAGGCCACAACATGAGCTTTCGTATTTTCCGCCGGCCCGTTGCCCGTGATGCCGTTCCGGCCACGCCGCCAAGTGCCGCCGGCCGGCAGCTAAAGGCGGCCACCCCAGGTCCGCCTGATGCTGGGAGGGCACCGGCCGAGCGCGTGGCGCTGCTTTGGTCGAACCCACTGGGGCGCACCGCAATCCGGGCGGCCCAGGTGCTGCTGGTTCTGACGCTGGCTGGTGTGGCGGTCTTTGGGCTGTCCCAGGTCAGCCTGGCCGTGCTGCCGCTGCTGATAGCCCTGATCCTCTCCAGCGCCCTCTGGCCGCTGGTGCGTTTGGCCCGCCGGGTCATGTCCGCCATGCTCGCCGCGTGGACAGTGTTTTTAGGCTCCTTGGTGGTCATCGGCGGCGTGGGGACGGGGATAGTCTTCGCCGTTCGGGCCGAGTGGCCGGGGCTGGTGGACCAGGCCGTCCAAGGCTTTCAACAGTTGCAGGGCATGCTGGCTGATTTGCCGCTGGAGATCAACCAGCAACAGATCGACGACGGCGTGAATGCCGTGACGGACTTTCTGACCAGCAGCCAATTCGGGGCAGGTGCCTTGACCGGGCTGTCCGCCGCTGGCAGCTTCTTCACCGGCCTGGTGCTGCTGCTGGTGATCCTGTTCTTTTTCCTCAAGGACGGCGACCGGATCTGGGCTTTCTTCCTTTCCTGGATTCCGGCCAGTTATGAGGCCAAGTGGCGGGCCAGCGGCGCGCGGACCGTTGAGACCTTGGGCGGCTACATCCGCGGCACAGCCATTATTGCCCTGGTCGACGCCGCGGGAATCGGCATTGCGCTGTGGATCCTGCAGGTGCCTTTGGCGTTGCCGCTTGCGGTGATCGTCTTCATCACTTCATTTATCCCCATGGTCGGTGCAACGTTTGCCGGCATCGTTGCCACGCTCGTGGCGCTGGTGGCCAACGGCCCCGTCGTCGCTCTGATCGTGCTCGGCGTGGTGGTCCTGGTGAATCAGCTGGAGGGCAACTTCCTGCAGCCCGTGGTGATGGCGCATGCCTTGAACCTGCATGCCTTGGTCATCCTGCTGGCGCTGACAATTGGTACCGTGCTGGCAGGCCTTGTTGGTGCCGTGCTCTCCGTGCCCATCACCGCCGTCGGATGGGCGGTTGTGAAGATTTGGACCGGCCGCGATACCGAGGCCCTCAAAGCAAAAACCAAGCACTAGCTTTCTTCCCTGGCGCTTAGATCCGGCGGCTGGGGGACGGATCATGTATTTTCAGGTTTTGGAGAAAACAGGGTGGGCGTGCCGGCGTCTCCGCCTGTGAAGGTCCGGTGGGCGGGAACATGCAACGCCCGGCCGGTGATTGGGTGGCGCCGGTAGGGGCTTATCTTCTGGGATTTTAAGCAAAAGCCACGTTCGTCAAAAGGGCTGTTCCGCACTTGGGACCCAGCAGGGGAGGGCGGTGCAGCACCCGCTCATGTGCTCTTCTGGTGGCACCGCGCATGAGTGAAAAGCCTGGATTGGGACAGACGGCCATAGGAGGGTATTGCCTTGGATTTGCTTTCGCTGTTGATCATTGCGGGGATTTGCATCCTCTGTCTGTTGCCGGTGGTTTTCCGGTCATTACGGGGTTTGGATCGGCACGCCGACGACATCCAGGGCAGTGACCCTGAAACCGCGGAAGCGTTGAGGAAGGCGCGGGAAAGCATTGATCGCGGCAAAGGCTGGTATGGGCCGTAGCTGTGGGATCCCGAGCCGGCTGTCACCATGGAATCGCGCTGACCTGGGCCGAAGTGCAGGCCAGAATCACCGAAATCCCCAGTTTCGTGTCACTTTCCTAGGCGCATCGTGGTTGATGGAAATCGTTACGCATGATCCCAAACGGGATGACTAAGTTGCTGGGAATCAGGTGGGCACTAGCGAGCGTTGGGCCAGCTTTGCTGGAGCCAAGGGAATGGGCCCGTATGCCTGCAACTCTGTACCGCGTGTCGCGCCCCGTCTTCGGACAAGTCACCGGACGGATTTTGCGGGACGGTCAACATTCCTTTGAATCTAGAAGCTTCTAAATCTGCAGGTCAGGGCTGGGTGCGTACCGTTGGAGGACCGGCTTGCGGGGCGCGACCGGTTCTGTGGTGAAGAAGGATTGTTGGTCACCCAGTTTCCCAGCCCGCCCGTCTCATCAGTTTCGCTGACATCGCTGACCTAGATCCCATGACTCAACTCGTCACAATAAGACGGCCATAGGAATTACCTGCTCAAACCGTTGCTATGGTTCGGATCATGAGCATTGAAGCAGCGGCCCAAGCCGAAACTGTGTCCCTTGACGGTCTAGTATTCGCAGGAGTTGAGAACTCCGCAACCGGCGAAGTCGGGCAATCCACCACATTCACCTATCACCAGGAAGACGACGTGATTTGGGCAGAGTATTCAGGAGGTGCGGTTATCCGCGGCTATCTCGTCGGAACTCGAAACGCCGAGAAATTGAACTTTCGCTATGCGCACCTTGGTACCAACAAGGAAACCTCAACCGGAGTTTGTGAATCGGTTATCGAGGTTCTTGGTGACGGTCGGGTACGTTTCCATGAGACGTGGGCTTGGGAGTCACGTCCGGAAACCGGCAACAGCATAGTCGAAGAGCTAAAGCGGTAGCTCCTTCGAAATCAACGACGGCAGGCTCGCCCGGTGCAGAACCAGCCTGCCGTCTACGTGGTTTTTGTGGCGGGGAGAAGTTGCCCGGTGACCGTTCCATTTACGGTCAGTCCTCACCATCATCGCTATCGCCTTGATAACCGGCGAGTATGCGAATGATCTGTTGGCGGACCTTGTTCGGATCAACCCCAAGCTTCACCAATATTTGCACAGCTGCACTGTCGCCCCCGCGGATCAAACCCAACAGGATGTGCTCGGTGCCAATGTGCTTGTGTCCGAGCATCCGTGCTTCGCTACGTGAGAACTTCATCACCGACTTGGCAGGCGAAGTGAAGGGGATACTCCCATCGGAGGTCAGCTGACCTTCCTCAACGTTTGCCAACACCTGTTTCCGGACATCGCAGAGGTGCACATTCGAGGTTTCAAGTGCCTTCGCGGCAACACCGCCGCCTTCTCGAATAAGGCCAAGCAGAATGTGCTCCGTACCGAAACCGTTGTGGTTGAGTATGCGGGCTTCTTCCTGGGCCAGCACAAGAACACGCCGAGCTCGATCCGTAAGGCGCTCAAACATTTCGCCATCCTCCGGGTCTCTGCTTAGCCTGATGCTACTCAGTAACTGGCCGGCATGGGTTTTTGTCCCGCACGACGTTCGACCCGCGGGCACCAGGGGGTGACATTCAGCGTTGCGAAAAAGCCACCATTTATCGCTGCAATCCACACCGAACGCGGGAGCGACCCTCATCCTTCAGTTCAACACATCGATGAGGGTCATATACTCGAGGCACTTCCGTTGCTGAAAGGTGAGCGTATGGCTGAGTGGTTTCGCATAGAGGCCAGATCAAGACGCAACGACGTGTGGCTCGGCGTCTGCGGAGAAGGTAAGCCGAAGATCACCGGAGATCCCTGGTACATGCCTGACGGTGTCACCAGTGTCTACCCGTTCATCGTGGACTGGCGTCCTGAAGAGCTTCCGTTCCCGGTATGGCTTGCTCCCTACAACGGTGGCAAGAAGTACGGTGACCTGCTGTGGACTGGTGGGATGGCGTTGAAGATTGCCTCCCCTCGTTTCATCGGGGCACTTCGCGCCGCTGAGGTCACCGGTTACCGGACCTTCGACGTCGAGGTTCGTGACCACGCCGGCTCAACTGTCGAGGGATATACCGGCTTCGCGACCGATCCGTCCCCGGGGTCTGACATCCAGAATATCTACGGTCAGAAGGTTCAGAACTTTGTTTTCATCGCCACACAGCGTGTCGTCAAGGCATTGCACGATCACGGGGTTGACCAGCTGGAGATCAGCCCCTACACCCCCGACTGACGTCGAAGCCCTCGCGCAGGGAACGAATCGCGCGACGCCCTTCTGGACATTCGGCAATGACTTGTTAGGGGAAGCGTCGGTTTATTGTTTATCCGGCGATAACTTCGACAGAGTTTGAGCATCGGTGTGGAAGACCCTTATTGTGCGAGAAATTATTTGGGGTTGGCTTACCGCTGCGATCGGACTTGCCATCCTGGTGCTACTGGCCATTTACGGTGCCGAGCTTGGAACCTGAGTGGATGAAGCTGGGCCATTTCGTTCATCGCCACCTTCTCTAATTCTTCCCTTTGCTATCGGAGGCCTTGGTTGCGTTCTACTCGTTGGCGGCCTGATGGTAGGTTCCGCTGCAACTGCGGAACACAGACAACGTCACCCATAGATTCCACTTTGAATGACTTTCATAGCAGCACGCATGACCAGCGCTTTCCGGGAAACCCATATCTGACTATCAAATGGGGTTCACCAACGGACACAGTCCCTTCATAGTTGCCCAATGAACCGAATTGCCCGCGCCCACTCCACGTTCCGATTACGGACTGGCCCATTCCGAAACGGCCGTGTCTGTCCAACATAACGGGAACTTATCGCAGTAGTACCAAGCGGCCCGCCTGAGCCGTTATGGTGAAGCCATGATCCAACCTGCCGCTGCGACCGGATCCCGTCCGATCTGGCACAGAACCGTTGGCGCAGCAGTCGTGTCCGCAGCCTCACTGTGGCTCACCTGGACGGCCCAACAACTGCCGACGATCTGCCCCCTGCCATCTACCCGGCACCAGCCAGCTGCAGTCCGGATGCGCGCTTCAGTCCCGCAATATGGGGAACTGTTGTCATCTTCAGTCTTTTCTCTGCATTGTTAGCAGCCAGCGCCGCGATTCGACCAGAACGAAAAGTAATCGTCCTGCGATGGCTTATGGCAGCGCTGGGTGTCTCTGCAGTTGTTGTTCCCCTGTGGACTCTAGGATCGTCTGGATTCAGCCTGTAAGCAATCAGAATTCCCACTGAAGTTCCTCTTGCGGGCCCGGAATGCACATTTATGCAGGGAGCATGGCCAATTCTGATTACCTTCTCAGGATGCGATTTCCTTAGGGTAGGAGCGTGATCTTCGCCGTACTCATGCTCGTAGCCTGCTACCTGCTACTTATTCTTGTTGTCGTTCGTTGCGCTGATGGCCGCATTGGCATCAATGGGATAGCAGGAATCAGGACCCCTGCCATCATGGCGAACGAGCAGACCTGGCTTGCCGGACATCGAGCAGCGAAAAAACCGACGCTTATGGGCGCTTATACCGGCATGGCCATCACGGTGCTTGCACCATTCCTACCGAGCGAACCTCTACAGGCGACAGTCATACTGGCAGGTTGCGGCTTGCTCCTAGCTGGCGTCTTTTACGGGGCCGCCAAAGGGACAAAAGCAGCGCAACATATCTTGGGGATGGAGTAGGAGGAACTAATCTTCGCACGCCCACTGTTGAGGGGTGTCCCGCTCACCGTTCCCCTCCGGGCAGGCGGAATGTGGATAGCCAAGGATTCTGAATGTTGCTGACGGCCACGGCCAGGCCAATGACCGGTGACATGAAATCCGGATTGGTGACCTGTAGCGCTGGATCCTACATATGCGACTGGTGACACGAACTGAGAAAAGTGACGTCCAAAGCGAGAACCTACAGTAGCTGCCCACTGCGCTGCGGTGGCACTTCCGCGAGGCGATCCCCAGTGGGCGCTGGGCCCGTCGGTGGGGGCGGAAGCGCCAGCGACGATTCCGACGCGCCGCGTGCCGGAGTCAAACGCAGGCCGTTGTCTCTCCGGTCATGGTGTCCGCACCCTCCGCCAGCATCAAACTGAATGTGGCCAGCTTTCCAGGGATGGCAGCTGATCATAAGAAGGGCGCAACCCACACCGAAACTGCATTCTTCACAAGTCCCGGCCACGAATTCCCGTATTCATTTGCGCGGCCCTCCAACGGCAGCAGATGAGCCCTGCCGAAGGCCATGGGCAACCATAGCAAGCTTGTGACTACCATTGGCCACATGAGGCCATGGATGAAGAAGCATCGCGTTGTTGTTGCTTGCCTATGCGTTCTGGTCGTTTTTCTCCTTCAGCTGTCGCTTCTGACGGTTTGGCATCGAACGCTCGGACAGGCCGCACTGCATTCAGCTGTATGGACCGGATTCATGGCCCTTTGGTGGTTTGTCCCCGAAGGCATGCGAAGAAGGAAGGAACGCAAACTGGCAGCGGAAGGCCAATTCCTGGCCTATATTCGATACCCCCAAGCCCGTCCAGGATCTTTGGAATCCATCTGGGACCAAGGAATTCTCACCCCGGGTTTAGGATCGTTTCAGTTTCAGCCAGCGCTTTACGACACGCTTGAGCCCTCAGGGGGTGCAAGAACTTTCACCGTTGTGGAAGTGTCCCGGGAACTTAGGGAACTCAAGAGGCGCGATTCTGCGCACATAAGAGTTCGGGATTGCCTGGCTACGACCGTCACCACCGACTTGGAAGTCATTGACCTGGCCGCAGGTGCGGCGACGCTTCAGAAAATCATTGACCAGCTTGCCCCACCGCAACAGCCTGTCGCTTTTTAACACGTGTCCGGTGTTGAAGCAGCTGCGGGCAGTGCCAGACAGACAGTGGCACGCCACTGGATTTTCCTGACTGGAGCGGGCTGCACCCCTTTGGATTGGCCGGAAAATTATGTCACCTGGGGGCTTCCGCAGTTGCTTGCCACCGCCCCGGGCAGCCTGAATCCGCCGATCGCCGTCGGTTATTTACGGCTTGGTTGGTTGGGCGCGGGCCGCTGGGCAGCGGGACAACGCTGAACCCCTGGTAACCCGTTCCCACCTCGTACGGCCAAAGGTGGAAGCCGCCGGTCCCCACTGCCGAACAAGCTGCGGTGCAGCGTTCACAAATGGATTGCCAGGGGCGACGCGGCAACGGTGGCGTGAACAAGGGCGGTTCCGGCCAATGCACCGCCAGGGTGCATTGCGCTGCTTTGGTGCCCTTGGCTGCTCCATAAAGGATGCTGGCCAGTAGTAACGCGCAAACAAAAAGTATGGCCGCCGCCTGTAAGGGTCCACTCGGCAGGAAGGGTGCAGGCACGGCCACCATGGCCGAACAGCTGCTGTCCAAACATGGTGACCATGTCTGGCGCCCGCGGGCGGGAAATCCTGCGCAGGCACTCACCGCTGTGCGTTCACATTGCCCTGCATTGGTCGGAGTTGATTCCGCCGGGGCGTCCACCCGGAGGGCAGCAT
This sequence comes from Specibacter sp. NPDC057265, assembly GCF_042668835.1. Taxonomy (NCBI): domain Bacteria; kingdom Bacillati; phylum Actinomycetota; class Actinomycetes; order Micrococcales; family Micrococcaceae; genus Specibacter; species Specibacter sp. NPDC057265. The sequence goes on along the minus strand of NZ_JBHUYE010000002.1, from coordinate 50,025 downwards.
GCCAGTGATCTTTCCCCGTTCGGCATCTGCCCCGGCCGACCAGCCCTGGGCTGCCAATGCCTCGGCGAAGGCACCACGCGCCAAACGCAGGCCAAGGTCTGGATGGCTCATTCCAGGCGCGCCACCGCGACGCGTGGAAGCCCGCACACTCCATGACTTATCAGCAAAACCTCCCCCACGGAAGACCCGGTAATCGTCGTAGCGGGCCGGATCGAGCAGATTCCAGCACCATTCCCAGACGTTTCCAAGGGTGTCGTGGAGCCCGAAGGCATTGGGTAGCTTTTGGCCAACTTCCTGCGGGTGCTCCAGCCCGTCATGCGCTGTCCAAGCAATGGCGTCAAGGGGGCCATAATGTGGCCCCACTGTGCCGGCGCGGCACGCGTATTCCCATTCGGCTTCGGTGGGCAGGCGGTACCCGGAGGCGTTGGTCCGCCATGCCACCTCGCCTGCCTCGAAGATGTAGGCAGGGGAAAGTGCCTCATGCATTGACGCTGCATTGCAGAACCTGATGGCGTCCAACCAACTGATGTCCACCAGGGGTGTCGGGGAGCCGGTTTGGCTATTGCCCATCACTTGCGCGTACTGTGCGGTTGTGACGGAACTGGCGCCAATCTCGAACGGCTCCAGCTGGACCGTCCAACGGCGCTGCCGCCGTGCATCATGCAATTCCACGTAGCCTGCCGGCAGCTGACGAAGATCGAAAATAGACATTCCACCATGCTCCCATGCAGTCCCCCAGACCGGTCCGCCCACGGAGCGCGTGCAGTCTGCCTCTGAAAATGACAAAAACGCCCTGGTTCTGCCGCTGCCGCATTCAAAGGTGCCGGTCACTGGCCACCTGCCCGGGACAGCCTGCCGCCAGGTGGCACCGCCAATTTGGCGATGATGGCGTGGGCCGCTATTTTGCCGCGTCAATGACTGTGACGCGGACGGCGCAAAAGTCGGCGGCAGCCTGTTGCAGCACCTTCATGCCGGGCTCCGGCACGGCCACCGGCGCCAGACGGGGCCTGCCGCGCACGGAGGCCAGCGCGGGGGAGTCCAGGACCTTGTCCACCAGGACCTTGTCCCCGCCCGTGGCAACATACTCAAAACCCCCGCCGGCAAGGACCTTGGCCGCCTCCTGCGCTGCGCGCTGCACCAGGGCAGCTGCCTGGTCCGCGCCCCGGGAGCGCACCGATGCGCTTCCCACCTTGTGTGCCAGCAGCTTCCCCGCCGCCGCCACACCCACCGCATAGCCGCCGCGGCGTGCCAGCAACACAGCCAGACGGCGTTCCTGGGCGGCGAGGGAAGCCAGCCGTTCCAACAGATCCACTCCACGCCCTGGACGCCCGTCGTCGGGCCACGGCGGTGCCAGCAACGCCACGGTGCCGTCGTGCGTACGCACCATCACGCCGTCGTCACCGTCTTTTATGGCGGCAAGACCGCCATGGGCGGCGCAAAAGCGGCCCACCCAGGCGCCGAGGCGTTCGGCGGGGACAAAGGTGGTGCGGCGGGCAGGGTTCACGCAGCCAGACTACCGGGGGATAGCCTAGGGGGGTGAGCGACCTCTTTAGTGCCCTCCATGGCCAGGATGATGCGGACGACGCCGCCGCCCCCACCGCGGGCGGCCGGGGCTCCACCCGGCCCCGCAGTCCGTTGGCCGTGCGCATGCGTCCACGCAGCCTGTCCGAAGTGGTGGGCCAGCAGCATCTGCTCGGTCCCGGATCCCCCTTGCAGATGCTGGCTGCCGGAGGCAGCGCGGGAGGCGCGGCCGGGCCCGCATCGGTCATGCTGTGGGGGCCACCCGGAACGGGTAAAACCACCTTGGCGCATGTCATAGCGCGCGGCCCGGGGCGCAAGTTTGTGGAACTGTCGGCCATCACGGCAGGCGTCAAGGATGTGCGGCGGGTGATGGATCAGGCCCTGACCGACAGGGATCTGCATGGCCGCACCACCGTGTTGTTCCTGGACGAGATCCACCGCTTCAACAAGGCCCAGCAGGACGCGCTGCTGCCGGGGGTGGAGAACCGCTGGGTGGTGCTCATTGCCGCCACCACCGAGAACCCTTCCTTTTCCGTGGTGGCGCCGCTGCTCTCGCGCTCGCTGTTGCTGACGCTGCAACCGCTCACCAACGCGGACATCCAGGGGCTGTTGGAACGTGCCATTGTGGACCCCCGCGGACTGGACGGGCTGGTCACCGTCACCGACGAGGCCCTGGACCACCTGGTCCGGCTGGCCAGCGGGGATGCCCGCCGTGCCCTCACCACCTTGGAGGCGGCCGCCGGGGTGGCGCTGTCGGATCTTGAGTCCGGCGCAATTGGCCCTTCCGCGGACGCCGGGGAAGAATCCACCGACGACGGCGCCCCCGCGTCCGGCGGTGCCGGGCCGGCCGTGGTGGTCGACCTTGCCATTGCCGAACGCGCCATTGATGCCGCCGCCGTGCGCTACGACCGGGCCGGGGACCAGCACTACGACATCATCAGCGCCTTCATTAAATCCATGCGGGGCTCGGACGTGGACGCGGCGCTGCATTACCTGGCGCGGATGCTGGAAGCGGGGGAGGACCCGCGCTTCATCAGCCGGCGCATCATGATTGCCGCCTCCGAAGATGTGGGCATGGCGGACCCCACAGCGCTGCAGACGGCCGTGGCGGCCGCCCAGGCGGTGGCGCTCATTGGCATGCCCGAGGCCCGGCTGATTTTGGCGCAGGCAGTGGTCCACGTGGCCACGGCCCCCAAATCCAACGCCTCCTACAACGCCATCAACGCAGCGGTGGCCGATGTCAGGGCCGGCAAGGGCACCATGGTGCCGAACCCGCTGCGGGATGCGCACTATGCGGGATCCAAAGGTTTGGGACACGGCAAGGGGTACATCTACTCCCACGACGAGCCCCACTCCATCGCCAAACAGCAATATCCACCGGATGACCTGGTGGGCCGCAACTACTACCTGCCCACCCACAACGGCATGGAGCGGGACCTCGGCGTCAGGGTGGAACGGCTGCGCGCCCTGATCCGGGGCACCGGCCGGGCCTAAGGGCCCGCCCGGGCGCAGTAGCAGCCCCGGGCGGTGGTAGACTGGTGGGCGCACTGGCAAGCCCTGGCTCCATGCACATCATCACGAAGCAATTGCGGCTTTTTTGCCTGCCTTGGCGGGGATTGGTGTACATGCCCAGGTGCTGCAGCGATGGGCCGCAATAGCCCCAACTCTCCACACTGGAGGCCAGAGACCACACTTATTGCACATATTGGAAGGACACAAGTGGCTAACAACACACGTGCCCGCCGTCAGGCCCGCCTTTCGCGGTCCCTCGGCATTGCCCTGACTCCCAAGGCCGCCAAGTACCTGGAGCGCCGCCCGTACGGCCCCGGCGAGCATGGCCGCGCCCGCAAGAAGCAGGACAGCGACTATGCAGTACGCTTGCGCGAAAAGCAGCGTCTGCGCGCCCAGTACGGCATCCGCGAAGCACAGTTGACCCGTGCATTCGAAGAAGCCAAGCGCACCAAGGGCATGACCGGTGAGAACCTGGTTGAGATCCTGGAAACCCGTTTGGATGCCTTGGTTCTGCGTGCAGGCTTTGCCCGCACCACAGCACAGGCCCGCCAGCTGGTTGTGCACCGCCACATCATGGTCGACGGCGCCCGCGTGGACCGTCCGTCGTTCCGCGTTGCCGAGGGTCAGCTGATCCACGTGCACCCGCGCAGCCAGACCATGGTTCCCCTGCAGCTTGCTGCAGCCGGCGCCCACCGCGACGTGCTCCCCGCCGTCCCGGCATACTTGGATGTGAAGCTGGAGAGCCTGCAGGCCCGCCTGGTTCGCAAGCCCAAGCGTGTTGAGGTTCCCGTAACCTGTGAAGAGCAGCTGGTTGTGGAATTCTACTCACGCTAATCATTGGCGAAGTGGAGCTGCGAATCATCAAAGCTTGAAACACAAGGCAGCCCGCGGCAAACGCCGCGGGCTGTTTTGTCAGCAATTTACTTCCCCCGGTGCACTAAGGTGGCTTGGGGAATACCCAAAAGTCAGGTACATGGCAGGCAGCTGCCAATGAGCAAAGCGAAACGAGGCGGCTCGCATGAGCGGTGGCGATATTGCAGGTTTAATTGCAGCAGGCGTGTTCGCCGTGCTCGTGGCCCTTCTGGCGGTGCCCATCTTCAAGCTTGGCAAGGTGTTTGATGAAATCCGCACCACCATCAAGCAAATTGGTGACGGCACCACCCCGCTCATTGACGAGGTCACGGCCACGGTGGCCACCACCAATACCCAGCTGAACAAGGTCGATGGCATTTCCAACAACGTCTCCGACGCCACGGCAAACATCTCAGCTCTTTCGGCCCTGATCGCGGCAACCATTGGTTCCCCGCTGATCAAGGTGGCAGCCTTCTCCTACGGGGTCCGCCAGGCGTTGGAGGGCCGCAGCAAGCCCCGCCGTGCCAGGCGCAGCCGCTGAGACGCAGCTGTTTTTCAAGCATTCACCATCCACAAAGGACATAAGTGATGAAGAAGATCTTTTGGCTGGGCGTGGGCATCACCCTTGGAGTGGTGGCGGCCCGCAAAATTTCCGCAGCCCGGGGCGCCATTGGCCCTGACGGCCTCAACCGTGCCGTGGGACGTGCCAGTGACGCGGTCCACGACTTTGCCGATGCCCTGCGCGAGAACATGGACCAGCGCGAATCCGAGTTGCGGGTGGCGTTGGGCGTGGACCAGCAGCAGCCTGGCGGGCGCCACCAGGCGCAGTAGAAACACCACACGAAGAAGAATCCTTGGCCCGCCCACGCGGCGGAACCACTGCACGGGCAGGCCCCACGGCCGCCGGCAACAACTATTGAAGGAGCCACCAGGCTAATGAAATCCCATGACATTGCACGCCGCTGGATAGATTTTTTTGCCAGCAAGGGACATACCCCCGTGCCGTCAGCCTCCCTGGTGTCAACTGATCCGTCGCTGCTGTTCACCGTGGCCGGCATGGTTCCCTTCATTCCCTACCTGACGGCCCGCGAAGTCCCGCCCTACAAGAGGGCCACCAGCGTGCAAAAGTGCATCCGCACCGGAGACATTGACGAGGTGGGCAAGACTGTCCGCCACGGCACCTTCTTCCAAATGTGCGGCAACTTCTCCTTCGGCGACTACTTCAAGGAAACCGCCATCCCCTACGCCTGGGAACTGCTCACCACGCCCGTGGCCGAGGGCGGATTCGGCCTGCCCGTGGACCGCCTCTGGGTCACCGTGTACAAGGAGGATGACGAGGCGCTGGCCATTTGGCGTGACAAGGTGGGCGTCAGCGTTGACCGGATCCAGCGCATTGGCAAGGAGGACAACTACTGGTCCACCGGCCAGCCGGGGCCGGCGGGGCCCTGCTCGGAAATCTTCTACGACCGCGGCGCCGAATACGGCATTGACGGCGGCCCCGTTGCCGACGAGACCCGCTACATTGAAATCTGGAACCTGGTGTTCATGCAGTACCAGATTGACAATGTCCGCTCCAAGGTGGACTTCGATGTGGTCGGCGAGCTGCCGAACAAGAACATTGACACCGGCCTGGGCCTGGAACGTCTTGCCATGATCCTGCAGGGCGTGGAGAACATGTATGAGACGGACCAGGTCCGTCCCGTGCTGGACAAGGCCGCCGAGCTGTCCGGGAAGAGCTACACCTCCACCGAGGACCCCGCGGATGCGCACCACACCGATGATGTGCGCATGCGCGTGGTGGCCGACCACATCCGCTCCTCCCTGATGCTCATTTCCGACGGCGTCACCCCCTCCAATGAGGGCCGCGGCTATGTGCTGCGCCGCCTGATCCGCCGTGCCGTGCGCGCCATGCGCCTGTTGGGCGTGGAAACGGCTGTGCTCCCCGAGCTCATGCCGGTTTCCCGCGACGCCATGAAGGGCGCCTACCCGGTCGTGGCGGAAGACTTTGCCCGGATTTCGCGCATTGCCTACGCCGAGGAAAAGTCCTTCCTGCGCACCATTGCCAGCGGAACCGCCCGTCTGGAGGAAGCGGTGCTGGAATCCAAGGCGGCCAACACCCCGCTCTCCGGCGCCGAAGCCTTTGCCCTGCACGACACCTACGGCTTCCCCATTGACCTGACCTTGGAAATGGCCGGCGAGGCGGGCCTTGCCGTGGATGAGGCCGGCTTCCGCTCCCTCATGCTGGAGCAGCGCCAACGCGCCCAAAAGGACGCGAAAGCCAAAAAGAGCGGCCACGCCGACCTGTCCGTGTTCCATGAACTGCTGGCCCAAAGCGAAACCGTCTTCACCGGCTACACCGAGCTGGAAGGTGAAGGCCGCGTCCGCGCGATCCTCGCCAACGGTGCAGCGGTGGACCACGCCGCCACCGGGGATGAAATTTCCCTGGTTCTGGACGCCACCCCGTTTTATGCCGAAGCCGGCGGGCAGGCCGCGGACACCGGGCTGATCACGGGCGACGGCTTTGTGGTGGAGGTCCTGGATGTCCAGCGCCCCGTCAAGGGCCTGAGCGTGCACAAGGCCATTGTGCGCGAAGGGGAGCTGCCGGCGGATGCGCTGGTGCGTGCCGCCGTCGACCGGGAACGCCGGCACGCCGCCGAGCAGGCGCACACCGGCACGCACATTGTGCATGCAGCCCTCCACCAGATCCTGGGCCCGGAGGCGCTGCAGCGCGGTTCCTTCAACAAGGCCGGCTACCTGCGCTTCGACTTCTCCTGGGGCGAGGGCCTGAGCCCGGCCACGCGCTCGGAAATTGAGGAAGTGGCCAACATTGCCATCCGCAACAACTACCGCGTGGACACCAAAATCATGGACCTGGACGCTGCCAAGGCCCTGGGCGCCATGGCCTTGTTTGGGGAAAATTACGGCTCCGAGGTCCGTGTGGTGGAGATCGACGGCGCCTGGTCGCGGGAGCTGTGCGGCGGCACCCACGTCGACAGCACCTCGCGCATCGGCTCGCTGACCCTGCTGGGGGAGCAGTCGGTGGGCTCCGGAAACCGCCGCGTGGAAGCCTTCGTGGGCATGGACGCCTTCCGCCACCAGGCCGCCGAGCGTGCCCTGGTGAGCGAACTCACCGACATGCTCAAGGTCCCCGCCAACCTGCTGCAGGAGCGCGTGGCAGCCACGCTCAGCAAGCTCAAGAACGCCGAAAAAGAGCTTGAGCGTCTGCGCCGGGCCCAGCTCAGCGCCGCCGCCGCCACCCTGGTGGGCACCGCGGTGGACGCCAATGGCGTCCGGCTCATCGCCCACGACGCCGGCGAGGTCGCTGGCGCCGATGAGCTGCGCGGACTTGCCCTGGACCTTCGCAACCGGCTGGGCTCAGCGGCCTCGGTGGTGGCGGCAGCCGGCGTCAGCAATGCCCGCCCCGTCATTCTGGTTGTCACGAACGAGGCCGCCCGGGAGGCGGGCATCAAGGCCGGCAATCTGGTCAAGCTGGCCTCCGGAATCCTTGGCGGCGGCGGCGGCGGCAAGCCCGACATGGCCCAGGGCGGCGGCTCCGACGCGAACGCCGTGGGCGCGGCCTTGGCAGCCGTCCACGACGCCGTGGCCCGCCGGGCTTAGGGGCCTGGATGTCGGAGGCAAGTTACCCGCAGGGAGTCAAACTGGGCGTGGACGTGGGCATGGTCCGCGTTGGCCTGGCCTGCTGCGACGCCGGCGGAATTCTGGCCACTCCCGTGAAGACCCTGAGCCGGGATGTGAAGAAGAACAGCGATGTGAAGGTTGTTCTGAAGGAGGCGCTGGCCCGCCAGGCGTGCCAAATTTTCGTTGGCCTGCCCCGCACCATGAAGGGCGAGGAGAAAGCTTCGGCCCAGATGGCCCGCAGCTACGCCGCCGTCCTGGCCACCCTGCTCGCCGAGGCCGGACTTGACATCCCGGTGCACTTGATCGATGAGCGCCTGACCACCGTCAGCGCCCACCAGTCACTGCATCAAGCTGGCATGAGCAGCCGCGAACACCGTAAGGTGGTGGATCAGGTGGCTGCCGTGGAAATACTGCAGCACGCCCTTGACATGCAAAAGGCACGCAACGCAAATGTCGGCGAACGTGTGCGCGTACCCAACCCGGATGGTATGGGGAATCCCGGGTCCATTGAACACGAAGAGGTTTCCACCATTTCCACACCAACAGCTGTGCCGGGCGAGAAGGCGCATAGACCATGAGCGAAACTTTCCGCGGCCAGCACCCCGACCACGACGGCACGCCCCCCGAGAAGCCTGACTTTGAGCCGGCCCATCCGGAGCCTGTGGACTATTACGATGCGCACCATGAGCAGGCCTATGAAGGCGGGCAGTATGTGCCGGCCGAGGAGTCCTTTCTCGAACGCCACGAAGACCTTCCCAGCCGGCGCAGCAGCCGGGTGTCCAAGCGCGTGCGCAAACGCCGCCGCAGCCTTGCCTTCCTTGTCATCTTCGTGGCTTTTTGCGCTGTGGTTTTCTTCGTGGTGCAAATGGTGCGCCCCATGCTCGGCGGCTTCCAGGTGGCCGACTATCCCGGTCCCGGCACCGGTGAGGTTGAAGTGGTGGTGGGGGCAGGTGCCACCGGCCGCATTGTGGCCACCGAACTGAAGTCCCTGGACGTGGTTGCCAGTGAAAAGGCCTTTTTGGAGGCGCTCAACGAAGCCGGCGGAACAGGCTCCATCCAGCCCGGAACGTTTTCCATGAAATCCCAAATGAAGGCCTCCGACGCCGTCAGTGTGCTGTTGGCCGTCAGCGACGACAAGGTCCACTACGCCGCCGTCGCCCAGAACCTGCGCATCAACGAGGTTTTGGACCTGCTGGCCAAGAGCACGGGCCTGCCCCGTGCGGACTTTCAGGCACTGGCCAACGATCCACAGGAATTCGACCTTCCCGCCCAGGCCAAAAACCTGGAGGGCTATTTGGCGCCCGGTGAGTACCGTTTCCCCATTGAACTCGACGCCAAGGGCGTGCTGACCCAGATGGTGGACTTGACCAAAAAGGCCCTCACGGATGCGCAGGTGACGGACCCGGCCGAACAGTACCGGGTGCTGACCATTGCCAGCATCATTGAATTTGAGGGCAACGAGGCCAATTACGCCAAGATTTCCGGCGCCATTGAAAACCGGATCAACAACCCCAACGCCGAGACCCGCGGCTTCCTGGAATCAGATGCCACGGTGGTGTACGGACTGGGCATCAAGTCCTACGAGTTCACGCCGGCACAGCGGGCCGACAAGTCCAACCCGTACAACACCTTCGCCAATCCCGGACTTCCCGTGGGGCCCATCGGCTCGCCCGGCAGCAAGGCCATTGTGGCCGCCGCGCAGCCCGAATCCAACCCCTACTACTTCTGGGTCACGGTGGACTTGAAGACCGGCGAGACGCTCTTTGCCACAAGCTACGCCGAACACCAGGCCAATGTGGCCAAGTACAGCGCCTGGTGCCAGGCAAATGCGGGGGAGTGCAAGTAAGTGGAGAAACTGCTCAAGGGGGCAGTGCTGGGACACCCCATTGGGCATTCCAAGTCACCGGCCCTGCACCGTGCCGCCTACAAGCTCCTGGGCGCCAGCTATGACTACACCGCCCTGGACGTGCAGTTGCCCCAGCTGGCCCAGCTGCTTCAGCAGGTGCGCAGCGACGGGCAGTGGTACGGGCTGTCGGTGACCATGCCACTGAAAAACGAGGCCTTTGCGCTGGTGGACGACCACACGGAAACCGCTGCCGCGCTCGGCGCCGTCAACACCATTGTCTGTTCCACCGACGACGCCGGGAACATTCGGCTGCTGGGTGAGAACACCGACGTGCCGGGCATCGCCAATGCGCTGCGCCATGCGGGGGTCAGGGAACGGCCCCGCGCCGCGATCCTGGGCGGCGGGGGCACAGCCGTTGCCGCGGCGGCCGCCCTGGCGCAGCTGGAGGCCGTGCACACCACCGCTTTTGTGCGCACGGAGTCCAAGGGTGGTGACGTCCTTGCGGTGGCACGCCGGTGGGGCGGCACAGCGGAGGTGGCGCCCTTTGCCGGGGCCGCCGCGGCCCTGGCCGGATTCGATGTGGTCATTTCCACCCTGCCCCCGCATGCTGCGGACAAGCTGGCCGCGGAACTTGCCCGCCGGGCAGTGGGCGTGAACGGCGCGCTGTTGCTGGATGTGGCCTACGACCCTTGGCCCAGTGCCCTGGCGCGGGCCTGGGAAGCGTGCGGCGGCGTGGTGGTGGCGGGCATTGAAATGCTGCTGTACCAGGGTGTGGAGCAGGTCAAATTATTTGCCGGCGCCGGAGGGTACGGCCCGGCGGTGGCAGAACAGGAAGGGGACGTCATCAATGTGATGTGCGATGCACTTGGCATTGATCGGCGGCTTCCCCACGAGCAGAACATGGCAGGATAGAGAGTATGTTGCGTTGGTTGACAGCCGGAGAGTCACATGGCCCGGCACTCGTGGGAATTATTGAAGGCGTCCCTGCCGGTGTGGAGCTCACAAGCGCCCACATCCAGGACGCACTGGCGCGCCGCCGGCTCGGTTACGGCCGTGGCGCGCGCATGAAATTCGAGCAGGACGTGGTGACCATTTTGGGTGGCGTGCGCCATGGCCTGACCCAGGGTGGCCCGGTGGCCATCCAGATCGCCAATTCCGAATGGCCCAAATGGGAAGCCATCATGTCAGCTGACCCGGTTGACGCCGAAGAACTGGCAGGCCAGGCCCGCAACGCCCCGCTGACCCGCCCGCGTCCGGGACATGCCGACTTCACGGGCATGCAGAAGTATGCGTTCCACGAGGCCCGTCCCGTCTTGGAACGTGCCAGCGCCCGCGAAACCGCCACCCGTGTGGCCCTGGGCGTTGTGGCCGCGCAGATGCTGTCCGCGGTCGGCGTCGAGCTGCTCAGCCACACCGTCCAGATTGCCGGAATCGCCTCACCGGAGACAGCCGCGCTGCCGGTCTTTGCCGATGTTGCCGCCCTCGACGCCGATCCGCTGCGCTGCTTCGACGCGGCCACTTCCGCAGCCATGGTTGAAGAGGTTGACACCGCCCAAAAACAAGGTGAAACCCTGGGCGGCGTGGTGGAGGTGCTGGCCTACCAGCTGCCGCCTGGACTGGGCAGCTATGTGCACTGGGACCGCCGGCTGGATTCACGCCTCGCTGGTGCCTTGATGGGCATCCAGGCCATCAAGGGTGTGGAAGTGGGTGACGGCTTTGCCACAGCCGCCCGCCGCGGCTCCGCTGCGCACGATGAAATTGTGCGGGACGAATCCGGCCGCATCATCCGCGCCTCCAACCGCGCAGGCGGCATTGAGGGCGGCATGAGCATTGGCGGCCTGCTGCGGGTGCGGGCCGCCATGAAGCCCATTGCCACCGTGCCCAGGGCGCTGCGGACCATTGACGTGGCCACCGGGGAGAGTGCCAAGGCCCACCACCAGCGTTCGGACGTGTGTGCCGTGCCGGCCGCCGGCGTGGTGGCCGAGGCCATGACGGCACTGGTGCTGGCCGAGGCCCTGCTGGAAAAGTTTGGCGGCGATTCCATGGCCGAAACCAAACGCAACATGGACAGCTACCTGGCAGCCATTCCTGCGAATTTGGATACGCTGGGGCGCTGATGACCACGGGCAGGGAACCGGCCGGGGCGCCGGACTTCACGCCCCGCCGCCCCATTGTCATGGTTGGTCCAATGGCCGTGGGCAAATCAGTCATTGGTGCTGAGCTGGCCCGTGTGCTGAAGCTGGACTTTATTGATTCGGACCACAAGATTGTGGCCAAACACGGTCCGGTGCCCCGCATTTTTGCAGCCAAGGGCGAACACCACTTCCGCCAGTTGGAGGCCCGGGCCATTGCCGACGTCCTCGATGCCCCGCAGCCCAGGTTGCTGGTGCTGTCACTGGGGGGCGGGGCGGTGTTGGACTCCGGCACCCAGCAGCTGCTGGCCAAGGCCACGGTGGTGTATTTGCAGGCGGAGATCGACACCGTCAAGGAACGCATCACGCGCAACACCAACCGGCCGCTGCTTGCCGCGGATCCCGTGGCCACCTGGCAGCGCCTGACGGCGCTGCGTGGCCCCGTGTACTCGCGTTTGGCGGACATCACAGTGGATGTAGGCCACAAAAGCGTGCCGCAACTCGTTGAATTGCTCCTTGGCCTTTTGGCTGAAGAATCAAGAAAAGAGAACCCATAAAGTGAACACCCCCGCCACTTCGGAAACTTCGAAAACCCCCGGCAATGCTCAGCCCACACCCCATACGGTGATCAAGGTGAGCGGTTCGGCCCCGCAGGACAACTACGACGTCGTGGTGGGCCGCGGGCTGCTGTCCCGGCTGCCGGGACTGCTCGGGGAGCGCGTCAAACGGGTTTTGGTCATCCACCCCCGTGCCCTGCGCCTGACCGGCGACGCGGTGCGGGACGATTTGGAGGCGGCCGGGTTCACGGCGCTGACGGCTGAAATCCCCGATGCCGAGGAAGGCAAGCACATCCAGGTCGCGTCCTTCTGCTGGGAAGTGCTGGGCAAAAACGACTTCACCCGCTCCGACGCCATTGTCACCGTGGGAGGAGGCGCAGTCTCCGATGTGGGCGGCTTTGTGGCCGCCACTTGGCTGCGCGGGGTGAAGGTGGTGCACATGCCCACCTCGCTGCTGGGCATGGTGGACGCCGCCGTGGGCGGCAAGACGGGAATCAACACCCCCGAGGGCAAAAACCTGGTGGGCTCCTTCCACCCCCCGGCCGGGGTCCTGGTGGATTTGGACACCCTGGCCACGCTGCCGCCCAATGAACTCATCTCCGGCATGGCCGAGGTCATTAAGTGCGGCTTCATTGCCGATCCCGTGATCCTTGACCTCATTGAGGCCAATCCGGAGGCCGTGCGGGATTCCACCTCGGCGGTCCTCCGTGAACTCATTGAACGGGCCATTGCCGTGAAGGCCGCCGTGGTCTCCGCGGACCTGAAGGAGGCCGGACAGCGGGAGTTCCTCAATTACGGCCACACCCTGGGCCACGCCATTGAACTGACCGAACGGTATTCCTGGCGCCACGGCGCGGCGGTGTCCGTGGGCATGATGTTTGCCGCCGAACTGGCCCGCAGTGTGGGCCGGCTCAGCGACGCCGACGCCGACCGCCACCGCAGCATCCTTGAGCTGCTGGGCTTGCCGTTGACGTACCGCCGCGACCGCTGGCAGGCGCTGCTCGATGGCATGAAGCGGGATAAAAAGACCCGCGGGGACCTGCTGCGCTTCGTGGTCCTGGACGGCATTGGCAGGCCCAGCATCCTGGACGTGCCCGATCCTTCCCTGCTGTTTGCCGCCTACCAGGAAATTGCCTCCTAGCATGGGTTTGAAGGACTGGCCCTCCGCGGGCTTCCCAGGCACGGCAGTGAACCCGGAGACGCTGCTGCCGGAAGTGGTCGATGAAGAGGCCTGCAGTGCAGCCCTGGCGCAGTCGAACGACGCCGGGGACCACATCTTTGTGCTGTTGGCCCGCGGGCAGGTGGGGGAGGCCGCCGATGCCGCGGCCAATGCCCGCCTGGCGGATCCGGAATCCATCCGGCTGCAGGTCCTGGATGCTGAAATCCTGCGTGCCACTAAGAACTATGACCGGGCCGAACGGGTGTTGCGCGGCCTGCTCCCGGCAGTGGCGGGCACACCCCAGGAGCCTTGGCTGTTCCAGCAGTTGGGGAAGGTGCATTTCAGCAATGGACAGTTTGAGGCCGCCGCCAAGAACTTTGCCACCTCCTTGGAAATTCGGGTGGCCTCCGGGTCCGACGCGACGGCAATCTACTCCGCCACCGTGTCCCTCAAACGTGCCCTGGACCTGGCCGAGAGGGAATGAGCCGGCGGATCCCGCCGCCAGTGGCACACATCATGCCGTCCTCCTTGGCTGGGTGCGGTAGTATGGTCAATGGATTTTTGATAACACTTATACGCTAAGAGGCTATTGTGGCAACCACCAACGACATTAAGAACGGCACCGTTCTCAAGCTTGAAGGACAGCTCTGGAACATCATCGAGTTCCAGCACGTCAAGCCGGGCAAGGGCGGCGCGTTTGTTCGTACCAAGATGCGCAACATCCTCTCGGGCAAGGTGGTGGACAAGACCTTCAACGCCGGCCTGAAGATTGAGACGGCCACCGTTGACCGCTCCGACTTCCAGTACCTGTACCAGGACGGTGAAGACTTTGTGTTCATGGATCTGGACAACTATGACCAGCTCACCGTCTCGGGCAAGACCGTTGGTGACGCCACCAACTTCATGCTGGAAAACCTCACGGTGACCATTGCCCTGCACGAGGGCAACCCGCTGTACATTGAACTGCCGCCGTCGGTGCAGCTGCGCATCACCTACACCGAACCCGGCCTGCAGGGCGACCGCTCCTCCGCCGGCACCAAGCCCGCAACAGTGGAGACCGGCTACGAGATCCAGGTGCCCCTGTTCGTGGAGAACAACACCCTGGTCAAGGTCGACACCCGCGACGGCAGCTACCTGGGACGTGTCAGCGAGTAGTGGCAAGCAGTCAAGACAGCCCCACGGGCAAAACCAATTCGGCGCGCAGCAAGGCCCGCCGCCGCGCACTGGAGATCCTGTTTGAAGCCGAGCAGCGCGAGGTCACTGCCATGTCTGCATTGACGGCGCGCCGCGAAAAAATGGACCAGGTCATCAACCCCTACACCGTTGAGCTGGTCCAGGGCGTCACGGCCATGGTCGAGCAAATTGACGAGTACCTGCAGACCTATTCCCAGGGCTGGACGCTGGAGCGCATGCCCGCTGTGGACCGCATCATCCTGCGGATGGGCTCCTGGGAGCTGTTGTACAACGACGATGTTCCCGACGCCGTGGCCGTCAGCGAGGCCGTGGAATTGGCCAAGATGCTTTCCACCGACGATTCCCCGCAGTTCGTCAACGGACTTTTGGGACGCCTGCAGCAAATGAAGCCCAGTCTGCTGGCCTAGCACGCACCCACACCCTGGTGGCCCGTGGCGGAATCCTTTTCCCGCCGCGGGCCACCTTTGTGTCCGGCCCGCGCCCGCGCCCGCGCCCGACCCGGCCCGCACCCGGCCCGGCCCGCACCCGACCGGGCCTAGGGCTGGTGCGGGGGCTGCCGGTGCTGCATCCCCTGCTCCGGCTGCCAGAGCCGGGCCTGCTGGCGCTGCTGTGCCTGCCACAGCGCCGCGCCATGCCTGCGCAGCAGCTCGGTGCGCACTGCCGTGATCCTGTGCAGCAGCCTCAACTCCTGCTCCTGCCCGCGCGCAAACCGTCCGGCGCCACCCACGCCGCCGCGGGAGTCCACCAACAGCCTTTGGCGGGTGAAGGCCAGCCGCGTTGCCAGGCGAATGAACTCCTTCATCAACGCCCCGGCCGCGAAGGTCTTGGACCAGTGCAGCGCCCTGCGGCGGCCGGCCCCGGTGGCCAGCATGGGCACCTCCTGCGGGGTGAACCAGCCCGAGGGCACGTATTCTGCCAGCCGCCGGCGGGTCAGCTTCGCCTCGGAACGGCGCAGGAAGACAATCCCCACAATGAACACCACAAACAGGGGCACCTGCAGCACCACGTACACCACAAAGAAATTGGCACCCAGGAACGAAGTCCCGTTCCACAGCCCGTGCAGGGCCATGGCTGGAACCATCCCCACCAGCCACGCGCCCAGGACCATGAGGGTGCCGCCATTGCGTGCCGCCCATCCCACGCACAGGCCCAGGGTGGCCGTGAACATGACGTGGGCGAAGGGGGACATGATCCCGCGCAGCAGGAAGATCCCCACCAGGCCGTTCACCGCGCCGTCGGCCTCGTTCAGGGCCTGTCCAAAATACAAAATGTTCTCCGTGAAGGCGAAGCCGGCGGCAATGATGCCCGCATACACCACCCCGTCAATGGGGCCGTCAAAGGTGCGCCGGCGCAGAAAGAACAGCAGCAGCAGTCCTGCACCCTTGCACAGTTCCTCCACCAGCGGCGCCTGCACCACCGCGCCCACCATGTCGGCGTCGGCCTGGCCGCTGCCGTTCATCAGCAGCGGCTGGACCCAGCTGCCAATGACCAAGGTGGTGATTACCGCCATGCCCGCACCCCAGCAGAACCCCAGCACCATGGCCGAAAGTGGTTCCGGTTCCCACTTGTCAATCCACCGCAGCGTCAGCACGCAAATGCCCAGCGGCAGCAGTGCCAGGGCGCCGCAGATCAAAAAGACGTTGGCACCAATGGACACGGCAAAAAAGGCCAGCGTGACCACTGCCACAAGAGAGAACACGCACAGCAAAATGATGTTCGCGGCCTTGAGCCCCGCGCGCCGGCCTTTGCCCTGGGCGGGGGCCGGATGCGCCCAATATTCCGGGCCCTGTCCCGGGCTCTGCGGACCCTGGACGTGTGCGGGCGCCAACTGCTGCACGGGCGCCTGGGCATAGTGCGGCTGTTGTTGGGGTGCGCCGGCTGCGGGTTCTGGCCTCTGGCCGGGTTCGTTCATGCCTTAAACACTAGGGCCACCGCCGGCCGGCACCAAGGACAGCCGCGCCCACGGCGCACCCGGTCCTGGCCCTATGGTATTTTTTAGGTGTACGCATTCAACCTTTTAATTCCGTCCTGTGAGGCGGGGAAAGGGGACGCGAGAAAAATGCAGCACCCCTCCGCAGCGTCCGGGGACGGCCAGCCGACCCCACAGCCAGTCTCCCGCGTGGTTCTCAGCGCAGCAGACATTGACCGGGCTTTGACCCGCATCGCCTACGAAATCCTGGAAGCCAACAAGGGCGCCGAAAACCTTTTGCTGGTGGGCATTCCCCGCCGCGGCTTCCCCCTGGCCCAACGCCTGGCCGCAAAACTTGCCGCCGGCGATCCGGGGCTGGACCCGGCGGCCATTGTGGGCCAGCTGGACGTCACCATGTACCGCGACGACCTGGCCCACCACCCCACCCGCACCCCGGAACGCACCCAGCTGCCCGCGGCCGGCATTGACGGCAAAATCATTGTCCTGGTGGACGATGTGCTGTACTCCGGGCGCACCATCCGGGCGGCACTTGACGCCCTCGTCGATCTGGGCCGGCCACGGGCCGTGCGCCTGGCGGTCCTGGTGGACCGCGGGCACCGCGAACTGCCCATCCGCGCCGACCATGTGGGCAAAAACCTCCCCACCTCCTCCAGTGAAAGGGTGCGTGTGCGCCTGCATGAAATTGATGGTGCCACGGTGCCCGAGCAGGTAGTCATTGAGGCCGGCGCATGAGGCATCTGCTGTCCACTGAACAGCTCAGCAGCGAAAACGCCATTCAAATCCTTGACACCGCCCAGGAAATGTCCGCCGTGGGGGAGCGGGAAATCAAGAAGCTCCCGGCACTGCGGGGCCGCACCGTGGTGAACCTGTTCTTTGAGGACTCCACCCGCACCCGCATCTCCTTTGAGGCGGCCGCGAAACGGCTTTCCGCCGACGTCATCAATTTCAGCGCCAAGGGCTCCTCCGTCTCCAAGGGCGAATCCCTGAAAGACACGGCCCAGACCTTGGAAGCCATGAGTGCCGACGCCGTGGTCATCAGGCACTGGGCTTCCGGCGCGCCGGCGCAGCTGGCCAACTCCGG
The DNA here is from genome assembly GCF_042668835.1 of Specibacter sp. NPDC057265. NCBI lineage: Bacteria > Bacillati > Actinomycetota > Actinomycetes > Micrococcales > Micrococcaceae > Specibacter > Specibacter sp. NPDC057265. Next base: position 32,602 of record NZ_JBHUYE010000002.1, on the reverse strand, counting down.
CTGGATTGATGCCGCAGTGATCAATGCCGGCGACGGCACCCACGCCCACCCCACCCAGGCCCTGCTCGACGCCTTCACCATGCGCGCGCACTGGGCCAGGCTCCAGGGCACGCCCTCGGTGGGGGCCGACCTGGCAGGGATGCGCGTCATCATTGCCGGGGATGTGCTGCATTCCCGGGTGGCCCGCTCCAACGTCTGGCTGCTGCACACCCTGGGCGCCCAGGTGACGCTGGTGGCCCCGCCCACCCTGCTTCCTGTCGGCGTCGAACACTGGCCGTGCGCGGTCAGCTATGACCTGGACGCGGCGCTGGAGGCAGGGGTGGACGCCGTGATGATGCTGCGGGTGCAGGCCGAACGGATGAACGCCTCCTTCTTTCCCTCCGCCCGCGAGTATGCCCGCCGCTGGGGCTTCGACGACGCCAGGCTGGCCAAGCTCGATGCCCTGCAGCTCAAGGACACCATCATCATGCACCCGGGCCCCATGAACCGCGGTTTGGAAATATCCTCCGCAGCCGCCGACTCGCCGCGCTCCACCATTTTGGCCCAGGTGCGCAACGGTGTTTCAGTCCGCATGGCAGCTTTGTACCTGCTGTTGTCAGGGGATCTGCGCGATCCCGCACCCACCACTTTTTCCGCCGCCACGCCAGCAAAGGACCTTCCATGACTTCCGCGAGTTACTTAATCCGCTCCGCGTCCCTGCTGGGCGCCACCACGGCGGACATCCTGATCCGTGGGGGCATCATTGCCGCGGTGGGCCCCGAACTGCCCGCCGACGCCACCGAAGGCGCCACCGTCATTGAGGCCGCAGGCTGGGTGGCACTGCCGGGCATGGTGGATTTGCACACCCACCTGCGCGAACCCGGCCGCGAGGACGCCGAAACGGTGGAGACCGGCACCCGCGCCGCCGCCCTGGGCGGCTTCACGGCCGTGCACGCCATGGCCAACAGCTCGCCCGTTGCCGACACCGCCGGCGTGGTGGAGCAGGTCCACAGCCTGGGGATCGAGTCCGGCTGGGTGGATGTGCGCCCTGTCGGCGCGGTGACCGTGGGGTTGGCCGGCAAGCAGCTGGCGGAACTTGGCGCGATGGCCGATTCCCGCGCCCGCGTCCGGGTCTTTTCCGACGACGGCATCTGCGTCAGCGATCCCGTCATGATGCGCCGGGCGCTGGAATACGTCAAGGCGTTCGACGGCGTGATTGCCCAGCACGCGCAGGAGCCCCGCCTGACCGAGGGCGCGCAAATGAACGAGGGTGCGGTGTCGGCGGATTTGGGCCTCACCGGCTGGCCGGCGGTTGCCGAGGAATCCATCATTGCCCGCGACGTGCTGCTGGCCCAGCACGTGGGCTCGCGCCTGCACGTGTGTCACGTGTCCACGGCCGGTTCGGTGGAGATCATCCGCTGGGCCAAGGAGCGCGGCATTGCCGTCACCGCCGAGGTCACCCCGCACCACCTGCTCTTGACCGAGGAACTGGTCCGCAGCTACAACCCCGTGTACAAAGTCAACCCGCCGCTGCGTGCCGACGCCGATGTGCATGCCCTGCGCGCGGCCCTGGCCGACGGGACCATTGACATTGTGGGCACCGACCACGCCCCGCACCCCAGCGAGGCCAAGGAATGCGAATGGGCTTCGGCAGCCATGGGCATGACAGGGCTGGAAACAGCGCTGTCAGTGGTGCAGGAAACCATGATCGAGACCGGATTGATGGGCTGGGCCGACTTTGCCCGCGTCACCTCCACCGCCCCGGCCGGCATTGGCCAACTCCCTGACCAGGGCCGTCCCCTGGAAGTGGGGGAGCCGGCCAACATTGTGCTGGTGGACCCCGCGGCGCGCTGGAACGTGGACCCGCATGCCATGGCCACCAAGGGACGCAATTCACCCTTCGCCGGGCTGCAGCTGCCGGGACGGGTCCAGGCCACGTTCTTCCGCGGCCACCCCACCGTGCTGGATGCGAAGCTGCACAGCCCCTACCGTGCGGGCGTGAACTAAATGGACGAGCGGATCCTGCCGGGCCTGCTCACCCTGGCCGTCATAGCGGTGGTTTTCGCCCTGATGTGGTGGGGCTGGCGCGGCCGGCTCAAACGCCAGGGCACCCTGGGCGGGCTTCCTGCCGTCCCGGCGGATTTGAGCCCCGCGGCGCTGAGCGTTCCGGGCCAGTATGTGGTGACCACCGCCGCCGGGGACTGGCTGGAGCGCATGGCGGTGCACGGCCTCGGAGTGCGCACCCCGGCCACCGTGCACGTGCATGCCGATGCCGTGTTGATTGAGCGCCGCGGCGCCCCGGACCTCTTCATTGCCCAGGGGGCGCTGACGGAAATCACCACCCAGGCCGGAATGGCCGGTAAATTTGTGGAGCAGGACGGTTTGGTGGTGATTGGCTGGACGCTGGGGAGCACCGCCGTCGACACCGGCTTCCGAACCACCGAGGCAGGCGCCAAGCGTCCGCTTCTTGAAGCTTTGCAGGCATTGCTGCCCCAGGGCAGCGACACAGACAGCAATGGAAAGAACAGTTGAAAATGAGTGATGCAATCATGCCCGCACAGGCACTTTTGGTTCTGGAAGACGGCCGCACCTTCCGCGGCAGCAGCTACGGGGCGCAGGGCACTGCCCTGGGCGAGGCGGTTTTCACCACCGGCATGACCGGCTACCAGGAAACCTTGACCGACCCCTCCTATGCCCGCCAGCTGGTGGTCCAGACGGCCCCCCACATTGGCAACACCGGCGTCAACCAGGCAGACAATGAGTCCACCAGGATCTGGGCAGCCGGCTACATTGTCCGCGACGCCGCCCGCCGCGCCTCCAACTGGCGCAGCGAAGGCTCCCTGGGGGACGAACTCGGCGCCCAGGGCGTGGTCGGCATCCAGGGCGTGGACACCCGCGCCATCACCCGCCACCTGCGCGAGCGCGGCGCCATGAAGGCCGGGATCTTCTCCGGGTCCGACGCCGCCCGCCCCCAGGAGCAGCTGTTGGCCGAAGTCCTGGCGCAGCCGTCCATGGCCGGGCTGCGCCTGGCCGAGGAAGTCAGCGTCAAGGAGGCCTACGTCGTCGAACCTTCCGCGCATGGCTGGGCGGGCGAGCCGCTGTTCTCCATAGCCGCGCTGGATTTGGGCATCAAGTCCATGACACCGGCCCGCTTTGCCGAACGCGGCGTGCGCGTGCATGTGCTGCCGGCCGCCACCACCTTTGACCAGGCCCAGGAACTGAACCCCGACGGCGTGTTCATCTCCAACGGTCCCGGGGACCCCGCCACGGCCGACCGCCAGGTGGAGTTTGTCCGGGCCTTCCTGGACGCCGGCGTGCCGTATTTCGGCATTTGCTTTGGCAACCAGATCCTGGGCCGTGCGCTGGGCTTTGGCACCTACAAGCTGCGCTACGGCCACCGCGGCATCAACCAGCCCGTGCTGGACCGCACCACGGGCAAGGTGGAAATCACCAGCCAGAACCACGGCTTCGCCGTCGACGCCCCCCTGGACGGCCCCACCCGGGCCCCGGAGGAACGCTTTGGCCGCGTGGAGGTCAGCCACATCAGCCTCAACGACCAAGTGGTGGAGGGCTTGTCCTGCCTGGACATTCCAGCCTTTTCCGTGCAGTACCACCCCGAGGCAGCCTCGGGTCCGCACGACGCCGCCTACCTCTTTGACAGGTTCATCACGCTGATGACCGAATACCAGACCGCACAGAGCCAGACCGCACAGAGCCAGGAAAACAAGTAATGCCCAAGAGGGAAGATCTCAAGTCAGTTTTGGTCATCGGCTCCGGCCCCATCGTGATTGGCCAGGCCGCCGAGTTTGACTACTCCGGCACCCAGGCCCTGCGGGTTTTGAAGGAGGAGGGCCTGCGGGTCATCCTGGTCAACTCCAACCCGGCCACCATCATGACGGATCCCGAATTCGCCGACGCCACCTATGTGGAGCCCATCACCCCCGAGGTGGTGGAGAAGATCATTGCCAAGGAGCGTCCCGACGCCGTGCTGCCCACCCTGGGTGGCCAGACGGCCCTGAACACCGCCATTGCGCTGGACAAGAACGGCGTGCTGGAAAAATACAATGTGGAGCTCATTGGCGCCAACATTGCCGCCATTGAACTTGGCGAGGACCGGGAAAAGTTCAAGGGCGTCGTGGAGCGCTGCGGCGCCGAGAGCGCCCGCAGCCACATCATCCACACCCTGGACGAGGCCTTTGCCGCCGCCGGGGACCTGGGCTACCCCATGGTGGTCCGGCCCTCCTTCACCATGGGCGGGCTGGGCTCGGGCCTGGCCTACACCCCGGACGACCTGGCACGCATTGTGGGCCAGGGCCTGCAGTACAGCCCCACCACCGAGGTTCTGCTCGAAGAGAGCATCCTGGGGTGGAAGGAATACGAGCTGGAAATGATGCGCGACAAGAACGACAACGTCGTGGTCGTGTGTTCCATTGAAAACTTCGACCCGGTGGGCGTCCACACGGGCGACTCCATCACGGTGGCCCCGGCCATGACGCTGACGGACCGCGAGTACCAAAAGCTGCGCGACATCTCCATTGCGATCATCCGCGAAGTGGGTGTGGACACCGGCGGCTGCAACATCCAGTTCGCCATTGAGCCTGACACGGGCCGCGTCGTCGTCATTGAAATGAACCCGCGGGTTTCGCGTTCCTCCGCGCTGGCGTCCAAGGCCACCGGCTTTGCCATTGCCAAGATCGCCACCAAGCTCTCCCTCGGGTACACCCTGGATGAGATCCCCAATGACATCACGCAGAAGACGCCGGCCTCCTTTGAGCCGGCGCTGGACTACGTGGTGGTGAAGGTTCCGCGCTTTGCCTTTGAGAAGTTCCCGGCGGCGGATGACACCCTGACCACCACCATGAAGAGCGTGGGCGAGGCCATGGCCATGGGCCGCAACTTCACCGAGGCGCTGCAAAAGGCACTGCGCTCCCTGGAGCAAAAGGGTGCCAGCCTGGAGTTCTCCTCCATCAATGCCCTGGATGTGCCGGACTTGATTGAGGCCGCCAAGCGCCCCACCACCGAACGGCTCTCCCAGGTGCAGCGGGCGCTGTTGGGCGGGGCCAGCATTGAGCAGTTGTACGAGGCCACCGGCATTGACCCCTGGTTCCTGGACCAGCTGGTGCTGCTGAACGAGGTCTCCGCCACCATCCGTGCGTCCACCGCCCTGACCCCGGAAATGCTTAAACTGGCCAAGCGCCACGGCTTCTCCGATGCCCAGATCGGAGCCTTGACTTTCAACACCGAGGCAGTGGTCCGTGGCGTCCGGCAGGCACTGAACATCCGCCCCGTGTACAAGACGGTGGACACTTGCGCCGCTGAATTCGCCGCCTACACCCCGTACCACTACTCCTCCTATGACGAGGAGGATGAAATTGCGCTGCATGAAAAGCCCTCCGTCATCATCCTGGGCTCCGGGCCGAACCGCATCGGCCAGGGCATCGAGTTCGACTACTCCTGCGTGCATGCCTCCATGGCCCTGCGCAAGGCCGGTTATGAGACGGTCATGGTCAACTGCAACCCCGAGACCGTCTCCACCGACTACGACGTCTCCACGCGCCTGTACTTTGAGCCGCTGACCCTTGAAGACGTTTTGGAGATCATTGCGGCCGAGGAGCGCACCGGCGGCGTCATGGGCGTGTTCGTGCAGTTGGGCGGCCAGACGCCGCTGAAGCTGGCACAGGAACTGGCCGACGCCGGTGTCCCCATCCTGGGCACCTCCCCGGAAGCGATCGACCTGGCCGAGCACCGCGGCATGTTCTCCCGTGTCCTGGACGAGGCCGGGCTGATTGCACCCAAGAACGGCACGGCCGTGTCCTTCAACGACGCCAAGAAGATTGCCGATGAAATTGGCTACCCCGTGCTGGTCCGCCCCTCCTATGTGCTGGGCGGCCGGGGAATGGAGATTGTCTACGACGAAGCCAACCTCTCCCGCTACATCAAGAACGCCACTGAAATCACCGAAGCGCACCCGGTCCTGATTGACAGGTTCCTGGAGGACGCCATTGAAATTGACGTCGATGCGCTCTTTGACGGCAAGGACATGTACCTGGGCGGCATCATGGAGCACATTGAGGAAGCCGGCATCCACTCCGGCGACTCCGCCTGCGTGCTGCCCCCCATCACCTTGGGCAAGGATGTCCAGGAGCGGGTCCGGGCGGCCACGCGCGCCATTGCCGAAGGCGTGGGCGTGCGCGGCCTGATCAACATCCAGTTCGCGCTGGCCGCCGACATCCTGTACGTCCTGGAAGCCAACCCGCGTGCCTCCCGCACCGTGCCGTTCGTCTCCAAGGCAACGGGTGTGCAAATGGCCAAGGCCGCCGCGCTCATCGGCGTCGGCGTGTCCATTGCCCACCTGCGCAGCGTCCACCACATCCTGCCCGAAGTGGGCGACGGCGGCACCCTGCCCGATTCCGCTCCCGTGGCCGTGAAGGAAGCTGTGCTGCCCTTCAACCGCTTCCGCACGGTTGAAGGGCACGTGGTGGACTCCCTGCTGGGCCCTGAAATGCGCTCCACCGGCGAGGTCATGGGCATTGACAAGCACTTCGACACGGCCTTCGCCAAGAGCCAGGCGGCCGCCAACAACGCACTGCCGGTGGGCGGCACGGTGTTCGTCTCGGTGGCCAACCGTGACAAGCGTTCCATCATCATGGCCGTCAAACGCCTGGTTGACCTGGGCTATCAAATTGTCTCCACCGGCGGCACCGCCGATGTGCTGCGCCGCAATGGCATTGCCTCCACCACCGTGCGCAAGATCAGCCAGGAAAGCGCCAATTCCGACGATCAAAGCATTGTTGATTTGATCAACAATGGCGAGATCGACATGATCTTCAACACCCCCTCCGGTGGCCAGGCCCGCGGCGACGGCTATGAAATCCGCGCCGCAGCCGTCTCCAACGGCAGGCCCTGCATCACCACCGTGGCGGAGTTCAATGTGGCCGTGCAGGCCATGGAGGCACTGCGTTCCTACCAATGGGACGTCACCAGCCTGCAGGAGCATGCGCTGGTTCTGGCAGCGGGACAGGCCGGGCAAAATGCCTAGCAGCGACGGCGGCGGGCAGAGATTTGGCACCCGCCTGGCCGCCGCCATGGCTGCCCGCGGGCAGTTGTGCGTGGGCATCGACCCCCACCCGGCCCTGCTGGCCGCCTGGGGTCTGGACGATTCAGTGCAGGGCCTGCGGAGCTTCTCGCACACGGTGCTTGAGGCCGTGGCGCCCCTGGCGGCCGCCGTCAAGCCGCAGGTGGCACTGTACGAACGCCACGGTTCGGCGGGGCTGGCAGTGTTGGAGGAGATCCTGGCCGCCTGTGCCCAGGCGGAGGTGCTCAGCATTGCCGACGCCAAACGCGGCGACATCGGCTCCACGATGGCAGCCTATGCCGACGCCTGGCTGCGGGACGGTTCGGCCTTGGCCGCCGACGCCGTGACCCTGAGCCCGTATTTGGGTTTTGAGTCCCTGCGGCCGGCACTTGACCTTGCGGCCCGGAACGGCCGCGGCGTGTTTGTGCTGGCCCTGACCTCCAACCCGGAGGGCGCCTCCGTCCAGCACGTGGGCGGCAGCGATTCGGTGGCCAAACGCATTGTGGCCGCCGCCGGAGTGGAAAACCAGCCCCACGCCCAGGATGCGCTGGGTTCGGTGGGCCTGGTGGTGGGCGCCACCGTGGGCGCGGCGCTGGAACAGCTCGGCATTGACCTAAGGTCCGTGCACGGACCTTTGCTGGCGCCCGGCCTGGGCGCCCAGGGGGCCACCGGCGCAGACCTGAGGCGCTCCTTCGGTGCGGCCCATCCGGCGGTGCTGGCCACCTCCAGCCGCGGCATCCTGGCGGCCGGACCCACCGTGGCAGCCCTGCGTGCGGCCACAGTGGAAACGTTGCGCGAACTTTAAGCGCGCTGCTCCAGATTGATTTGCCACCCCGGTGCGGATAAGTTCGATGCAACGCTGTCTTCGAAATCCGCACCGGGGACTGACGTCGTTAGGGGAGATAAGTTCGTGAACTTGCCGCAGCTGTCACAGCAGGAGCGTGCGGACGCACGGACCAAGGCCATTGCCGCCCGGGCCGTTCGGTCTCAAACCAAACTCGATCTCAAAACAGGACACACCAGCGTGGCCGCCGTGCTCAGCGCGGCAGCACGTGAACCAGCCCTTGATCGATTAAAAGTGTGTGAATTATTGGAAGCCCTCCCGGGCATTGGAAAGGTACGTGCAACCGTGATCATGAGCGAGCTGGGGATAGCCCCAACCCGCAGGGTGCGTGGACTGGGCGTGCATCAACGCCGGGCCCTGCTGGAGTACCTGGCGGGCACGGCGTGAGCACGCCTGCCGTCCCCGTGGAGAGCACCGGACGCATCAAGCCCCGCAGCGGTGTCACGGTTCTTGCCGGTCCCACCGCTGTGGGCAAGGGCACCGTCTCCACCTTCATCCGTGACAACTATCCGGATGTGTGGTTGTCGGTTTCCGCCACCACCCGCCAGGCACGGCCGGGCGAGGAGGAGGGCGTGCACTACTTCTTCAAATCCGCCGGGGACTTCAATGCCCTGGTGGAGGCGGGGCAGCTGCTGGAGTGGGCGGTGGTGCATGGCGTCAACCGCTACGGGACCCTGCGCAGCACCGTCGAGGCCGCAGTGGCCAACGGCAAATCGGTGTTGTTGGAAATCGACCTGCAGGGCGCACGCCAGGTCAAGGAAGCCATGCCGGAGGCGGATTTCGTCTTCCTTGCACCACCGAGCTGGGACGAATTGGTCCGCAGGCTGGTGGGCCGCGGCACTGAAAGCACGCAGGAACAGCAGCGCCGCTTGGAAACGGCTAAACTGGAACTTGCTGCCGCACCGGAATTTGATTATGTCATTGTCAATGACGAGGTCAGCCGGGCAGCAGCCGCGCTGGTTGAGCTCATGGGGCTTGCGCCCCGCCACACTGTTTAAACAGCACCACACCATTCGATTTTTTGGAGAAGCAATTGACTACACACCCCGAAGGCATCATCAATCCCCCCATCGATTCGCTGCTTGAGGCCGCCGATTCGAAGTACGGATTGGTCATCTTTGGTGCAAAGCGCGCACGCCAGATCAACGCCTACTACGCACAGCTCCACGAGGGCCTGTTCGAATACGTCGGCCCACTTGTTGACACCCGTTTGAACGAGAAGTCCCTTTCCATCGCCTTCCGTGAAATTGACGAGGGCCTGTTGGAATCCAAGCCCGCTGAAATCGTTTAACCGGCGCGACTGAATCAATACGGTGTCGAAGCTGAACATTGTTCTGGGCGTGGGCGGCGGAATAGCCGCGTACAAGTCTGCGCTGCTGTTGCGCCTCTTTACGGAGGCCGGACACACGGTCACTGTCATCCCCACGGAGGCGTCCACCAAGTTTGTGGGCGCCGCCACGTGGGAGGCGTTGAGCGGGCGGCCCGTGAGCAATGATGTTTTCGACGCCGTGGACCAGGTGAACCATGTGCGCCTGGGACATGAGGCGGATTTGATTGTGGTGGCACCTGCCACCGCCGATCTGTTGGCCCGCGCCGCGGGCGGGCATGCCAATGACCTGCTCACGACCACGCTGCTGATGGCCCGCGGCCCGGTAATGTTTGCCCCCGCCATGCACACTGAAATGTGGCAGCACCCTGCCACCGCAGCCAATGTTGCCACCCTGCGCGCCCGCGGCGCCTTCGTGCTGGACCCGGCCTCCGGACGCCTCACAGGCACCGACTCCGGGCCGGGGCGCCTGCCGGAACCGGAGCAGATCCTGGCTGCAGCCCTGGCGTTGGTGCAGCCGGCCATGCCCGCGGAAACGGTGGGCGCCCCTGCCGCAGCGGAGCCCGCCCCGTTGGCAGTGGCCGCCCCTGCACCTGCACTTGAACCCGCACCCGCACCCACGCTGGCACCTGCACCCGAGCCCGCACCTGTACCCGCACCCCCCGCACCTGCGCCCGGGCACCCGGACGGCGGCGGGCACGGCGCCCTGGCCGGTGTGCGGGTGCTCATCACCGCCGGCGGCACCCAGGAACCACTGGATCCGGTGCGCTACCTGGGCAACCGTTCCTCCGGCAAGCAGGGCACGGCCCTGGCCGAGGCCGCCCTGGCCGCCGGAGCCACCGTGACCTTGATCCACGCCCCCATGGAGGTTCCCGCCCCGGCGGGCGCCAAGGTGCAGACCATTGAGACTGCCCTGGAACTGCGCTCGGCGACGCTCGCGGCGGCGGCTGGTGCCGACGTCGTGATCATGGCTGCGGCCGTGGCGGATTTCCGCCCCGCCACCATTTCCACGGGCAAGATCAAAAAACGTGACCATGTGGCGGATCCCGTGATTATGCTGGTGCGCAACCCCGACATCCTCATTGAGGTGGTCGCGCACCGGGCGGCGCAAAACCAGCGCCAGCTCATTGTGGGTTTCGCCGCGGAAACCGGTGACGACCAGGGCGACGCGAGCAGTTACGCGCAGGCCAAACTCCAGCGCAAGGGCTGCGATTTGCTTGTGGTCAATGAAGTTGGTCCCACTGCCGCAGGCACCGAGAAGGTTTTTGGCCAGGACAGCAACCATGTGGAGATTCTTGCCCTGGACGGGGCCAGCCCGGTGCAGGCGGCGGGATCGAAGCGGCAGGTGGCTGACGCCGTCGTCCATGTCATAGCCCAACGGCTCGGCGCCGGTTGAGGGCTGCGCGCCCCGCCTTGCTTCACGCATGACCCGCCGTGTCACGGGCCCCACGGCCCAACGCACCATCACCAGTAGAGTGGAACAGTGACTTTAGTGAACCCCCTGCGCCTGTTTACGTCCGAATCCGTGACGGCAGGCCACCCAGACAAGATTTGCGACCAGATCAGCGACGCCATCCTTGACGCACTGCTGGCCGAGGACCCCGATTCCCGGGTGGCTGTGGAAACCATGGCCACCACGGGCCTGGTGCACGTGGCGGGGGAGGTGACCACCAACGCGTATGTCGAAATTCCGCAGATTGTGCGCAACACCATCCTGGACATTGGCTACGACTCCTCGGCCAACGGTTTCGACGGTGCCCGCTGCGGTGTTTCGGTCTCCATTGGCCAGCAGTCCCAGGACATTTCCGACGGCGTGTTCAACGCCCTCGAGGTCCGTGAAGGCACCGCCGTGGACAAGTACGACACCCAGGGCGCAGGCGATCAGGGCCTCATGTTTGGCTACGCCAGCAATGAGACCGCCTCCTACATGCCCACCCCCATCTACCTGGCGCACCGCCTCTCCGAGCGCCTCACCGACGTGCGCAAATCGGGCGAGCTGGCCTACCTGCGCCCCGACGGCAAGACCCAGGTGACCATTGGCTACGACGGCGAAACCCCCGTCTCGGTGGACACCGTGGTCATTTCCAGCCAGCATTCCGAGGGGACCTCCCTGGATCGGCTGCGCGCGGATCTGCAGGAATTCGTGGTGGCGCCCGTCATGGCGGCCTCGGGGCTGGATGTTTCAACTGTGCAGACCTACCTGAACCCCGCCGGCCCCTTCGTGGTGGGCGGTCCCGTGGGCGATGCCGGACTGACTGGACGCAAAATCATTGTTGACACCTACGGCGGCATGGCCCGTCATGGCGGCGGCGCGTTCTCCGGCAAGGACCCGTCCAAGGTGGACCGCTCCGCGGCCTATGCCATGCGCTGGGTTGCCAAGAATGTGGTGGCCGCCGGTCTGGCCTCCCGGGCCGAGGTCCAGGTGGGTTACGCCATTGGCGTGGCACGTCCGGTGGGCGTATACGTGGAAACCTTCGGCACTGAAACGGTGGATCCTCGCCGCATTGAGGCGGCCATTGCCGCCATCTTCGATCTGCGGCCCATGGCCATCATTGACAGCCTCGATCTAAAGCGCCCCATTTATGCCAAAACGGCCGCGCACGGCCACTTTGGGCGCGACGATCCCGATTTCAGCTGGGAATACCTGGACCGGGTGGATCAGCTCAAGGCATGGTTCAACGCCTAAGGGCCGCTTTATCCACAGCAAGCACAGTCCACCGGGTAATGTCGGTGGGCTGTGCTTAGCTTGTTTTAGGGCCAGATGCGGTGCGACGCCTGGCTCCAGTGCCTGGGGTCGATGGTGAGTGAGGAGGACGTCATGGAGGCAGGCAAGGGGGACTTCCGTGGTGCTTCACGGCCTCCGGCCGATGCCGCGGAGCAGCCGGAACAGGCCCAGTTGCAGCAGGGCGTCCAACTGAGCCTGCTGAGCGGCTTCGTGGCCAAGGAACGCGTTGCCGATCCCCACAGCGGGGTGGTTCTGGCCCCGTCATTGCCGGTGGCACGGGTGGTCATTGATTCCCCGCTGCCCCATTTGGACAGGCTCTTTGATTATTCGGTTCCGTTGGAACTGGACGCCCAGGCCCGCCCGGGAGTGCGTGTGCGGGTCAAATTTTCCGGCCAGGACCTCAACGGCTTTCTGGTGGAGAGGGCCGCCGAGTCTGAAAGCGCACGGTTGGTGCCCCTGAGCCGGGTGTATTCCGCCGTGCCAGTGCTGACACCCCACATTCTGGAATTGGCCCAGCGGCTTGCCGCGCGCTACAGCGGCACTGTTGCCGACATTCTCCGGGTTGCCGTGCCACCGCGCGTGGCCAGCCTGGAAAAAATCCACCTGCAGCAGAAGTCTGAGCACGCTGCCGCCCACGTTCCGGCCATCAAGCCCGGGCCACCACTTTTTGCTGATTACCCGCAGGCCACGGATTTTCTTACCCGGCTGGCCGTGGGGGAGAACCCCAAGGCAGTCCTGGGCGCGCTGCATGGCTTCGGTCCGAACTCCTGGCACCATCAACTGGCCCAAGCGGTGGCCTCCTGCCGGCTCTCCGGACGCGGAGCCGTTGTGGTGGTGCCGGATCTGCGCGACCTTGAGCTCCTGGACCGGGCCTTCGCCAAGATGTTGCCGCAGGACAGCTTCGTCAAGCTCACTTCCGACGACGGTCCGAGCGTGCGCTACGCCAACTTTCTTCGCGTCCTGGCCGGGGATGTGCAAATAGTCATTGGAACGCGTTCCGCAGCCTACGCGCCCGTGCAGGACCTGGGCCTGGTGTGCTGCTGGGACGATGGGGATGAGCTGCATATTGAACGCCGGGCCCCTTATCAGCACAGCCGGGATGTGTTGCTGCTGCGCTCGGAAGTGGAGCAAACGGCAGTGCTGATGGCCGGCCATGGCCGCAGCAGCGAGTCCCAGCGCCTGGTGGCGACAGGATGGGCGCAGGAACTCACGGCATCCCGGCCTGCGGTCCGCAAAACCGTGGCCAGGGTTGTCAGCACCCAGGATTCCTACGAACAGGAGCGGGACCCTGCCGCCGCCCTGGCCCGGCTGCCGCATCGGGCCTGGGAGACTGCCAGGGCCGCCTTGAAATTTGGACCCGTGTTGGTGCAGGTGGCCCGGACAGGCTACGCCCCCGCGCTGGCCTGCCAACGTTGCCGTGAGGTGGCCCGCTGCCGGCACTGCGTGGGGCCGCTGATGCAGGCCCGGGCGCAGGGATCAATTACAGCCATGGTTGTCTGCAAATGGTGTGGCCAGGCCGAGACGGACTACAGTTGCCCGCACTGCGGATTCCGGGGCTTGCGCGCCATCAGTGTGGGTGCGTTGCGTACGGCCGAAGAACTGGGCCGGGCTTTTCCCTCGGTCCCGGTGGTTTCCTCCTCGGGCGACCATATCAAGACCACAGTTCCGGACAAGGCGGCCATTGTGGTGGCCACCATTGGTGCTGAGCCGGTTGCCCCGCACGGCTACGCAGCAGCGCTGCTGCTGGACGGGGACTCCATGCTGCGCCGTGAGTCCCTGCGGGCGGGTGAGGAGACTTTGCGGCGTTGGCTCAACGCGGCAGCCCTTGTCCGATCGGCGAAGGATGGCGGCATTGTGGTGGTGACGGCCGAGGAATCTCCGGAAGTCTCCGCATTGGTGCGGTGGGATCCTTCCGGGCATGCGGAGCGGGAATTTGGTCAGCGTCAGCAGCTGGGATTGCCTCCTGCCATGCGGTTGGCTTCGCTCACTGGCCGGGAGGAGGACGTGGCGGCATTTGCCGCGGCCCTGGCGCTTCCGGACGCCGTGCGCGTCATAGGGCCGGCAGCAGTCCAACTGGGGCCCACCGCGGCGGAAATCGCAGGCCGTGCCGCCGGTGCAACCGGTGCCGCGGGTGCCGCCGGGGAAAAGGGCGGCCCGGACTACCGCGTCATTGTCCTTTTCCCCTACTCCATGGCCGCTGGCGTCACGGCCAGCATGCGCGCCCTGAAGGCAGCAAATGCGGCCCGCAAGGTGGGTTCCCCCGTGCAGGTCCGCTGCGATGGCTTGGACGTCCTCTAAAGCCGCTCCTTAGCCGAACCAAATAATTAGCAAATATATACTAGTTGCTATTTATGTTTGCGAACATCGAGCGTAGACTGTAGCTATGGGAAAGCTGGTGCAGGGCCCCGCGGAACGGGACGATGCAGCCACACAGGATGTGGCCTCGGTCCTTGCGGCCTTCACTTTTCCGGCGGTGGCCACTTTCACCGCCGATGACCAACTGTTGGCCGGATTGCCCCCGTTTATGAGCTTCCCCGTCCCCGACCCCGAACCTCCGTCAAGGGCCGGCGTGGCCCGTGAGGTGATCGCAGCGGGAATGTCGGCCTTGAACATGGTGCGCAGCATGGAAAATTCATTGGCCGCGTGCAAGGCGGCGCTTGTGGTCCGGGTTCTGGGGGCCGTGGCCCTTGAATCATCTGCCACGGAACTGACCACCTATCAAACGGGGATGGCGGAGACTGGTTGTGTGGCCGAAATTGCCGCGGCCTTGCAGATCCCGGAACGTACAGCCGCCGGACTCGGTGCGCATGCCCAGCAATTGGGGCGCCGGGCGGCGCCCCGTGCGGCCTTGGAGGCCGGAAGCTTGTCCTGGCGCCACGTGTGCACGGTGCTGCAGGAACTCCAAACCTTGCGGGAAACGCCGTCGGTAATGGATGCGGAACTTGACGGATTTGAAGGTGAGCTGTTGCGGCTCGCTGAGGGCACCACCGCCTCACGCTTTGCCGGCAAGGCCCGACGGGCCCGGGAATCATTGTTCCCCCAGTCCTTGGATGCCCGGACGCGCGAAGCTTTTCGAAGCCGGCGGATCAGCAACGAGCCGGGGCGCGACGGCATGAACTGGCTGACCTTGCATCTGCCCACCATCGCGGCCAATGCGATCATGGTCCACTGCACCCGCACAGCCCGTGCCATCAAGGTGCAAGCTGTGGAACGGCAGCGGGATGCAGATGCCCACGGCACGGGTGTGGACTGCCGCGAGTACCGTACTTTGGATCAGCTCCGGGTGGACGTCGCCTCCATCCTTTTGATGGGTCAGCAGACGTCTGCTGACATCTACGGGAGCTACGGTGCCCCGGGCGGCACTGGCGCCCATGCCGGCACCGGTGCCCCGGACGGCCCTGGTGCAAAGGATGATGGCTGTCCTGCCACTTCGTCCCGGGCGGCTGCGGATGATGGAGAGCAGCCGAACAGTTCCTGCACCACAATCCTTGACGATCTGGACGATGAGGAACCGCCTTGGGCGCATATTTCCACGGCACCACAGCGTGGCCAGCAGTCAAGGCAGCAGTCACCCGCGGGACAGGGACCGGCGGCGCATGCACCGTCGGCTTCACGGGAATCCGCGGGCACAGCAGTTGCCGATGTCCCGTTGGAGGGGCTGTTGCTCGGTGATGGATCCGGCTGGGTGGACGGAGTGGTCGATGGGATCAGTGAAAACCCGCAGCGTGAATTCATGGACCAGCTCCGACTCCTGGGGAAACACAAGATCCTCGTTGACCCGCCCCTGCCCAAGGCTTTGATCCTGGTGCAGGTGCCGTTGTTGGGTTTGCTGGGCCTTACGGACGAACGGGGCCAACTGGATGACAAAACTGCGGGCCCGGTCCCGGCAGCCTTGGCCCGGAAACTGCTCGCGGGGGCAAATACCTTTCTGCGGGTGCTCACGGATCCGCTGACCGGGCAGAGTCTGCCCAGGGAGCCCGATCGATACAAGCTCAGGGATGCGGAGAGGTCAGTCCTGCAGGCGCTGTCAGGAGGCTGTTATTTCCCGAACTGCACGAACCCTGTGCTCGACACGGAACTGGATCATGTACGCAGTTTTGAGCTTGGCGGGAAATCGACCATGGCCAATCTTCGTCCCGCCTGTCCCCGGCACCATCATCCAAAGCACTTCGCGGACGACAAAGACCGCTTGGGAAATCCCCGTCGTTGGGCGGAGCCATGGCGCACCGGCATCAAGCTTCGCGGGTGGACGCCCCGTCCCCAGCCCGATGGGACGATTGTGTGGGAATCGCCCAGTGGCAACAACCAACCGGCCGAGTATGTCCCCGCCGGACGCCCCGTCTACCCGAGGTGGCTGAAGCTGCGGATGGGCAGTGGCGTCCGCGGCCGCCAGCCTTTTTATCGGCAAACCATCAAGGCCGGTCAGGGCCATGCTGCCGACGCAGCTGCTGCGCAATGGCCAGCAATTCCTTGGCCGAGTCGTCCCAAGTGAATGTGGCTGCCTGGGCCACTGAAGCGATCGAGCGGGCAGCCCATGCTTCCGGCTTTGCCAGCTCCCGAACGGCGGCGGCAAAGCCGGAGGCTGAATCGGCCGGCACGTAACGGGCCGCGGTGCCACCCACTTCCCGGAAAATGGGCGTATCCGCCACCACCACGGGAGTTCCCAGGGCCATGGCCTCAACCAAGGGCAGCCCGTAGCCCTCGGCCTTGGACAGGGAGACCAGCGCGGTGGTGCGCAGCAGCAGCTCGCTGTATTGGGCATCGCTGACACCATTGTGGAACACCACGGATGCTCCGGCAGGAATGAGGGCTTCGAGCTCTGCGCGGCGTTCGGGCGTAATTCTGCTCAGCAGGTTCAAGGTGAAGTCAGGCAGCTCGGCCATGGCGTGGATGAGCGTTTCCACATTCTTGTAGGGCATGAAGGACCCCATATAGGTCAGCGATTTCTCAGGGGCCAACTGGGAATCCCTCGGTGCCTGGTCATTTTGGGGTGCATTGCCCACAATCCTGATGGGCCTGCTGGTCAAACGGTGCTGGCGCATGAGTCCAAGCGTGGTGTGGCTGATGGTGGCCACAGTGTCTGCACGGTTCAACAAGAACCGCTGCGGCCAGTATGCCTTGTGATAGAGCCGCCACAGCACCCGCACGGGCACCGGCAAAAAGCCCGGGGGAGTGGGGTGCTCATAATAAATAAGATCATGCAGGGTCAGCACCAGCGGGTACTTCCGCCCCCAACTTCCCATGGTCTGCATGGGGCAAAACACGAGATCGGCACCCAGTTTGTTCACGTGCCGGGACACCAGGGGCTCCAGGGGGGACAAGGGTGAATTAATCTTTACCCAGGGCAGCTCGGGCAGCAGGGCCAACTGCCGTTCGTCATGAATGAGCATGGTCACCTGCGCCAAACGGGCGACGGCGGCAATGAGGCTCGCGCCGTACCGGCTGATCCCGTCATGGTGGTCCATGCGGGTAAAGCGGGCGTCCATGATTATCTTTAATTTTTCTGGGGACTTGGCTTGATTCACGGGGCGGGATGCCTTTCAAGAAAATCCAGGATGGCCTCGGCGGCACGCTGCGGGGTTTCATAATGGATCAAATGCCCCACCCGTTCAACCACCACCAGTTCCCCCTGCGGCAGGAGCGTCAGCAGCTTGTGCTGCTGTGGCAAGGTGGCGATTTCATCCTCGGCCCCGGCAATGAGCAGGGTGGGCAAATCCAATTCCGCAGCGACTTCACGCACGGTGCCTGCCACTGAAGCTTCAAAGGCTTCCAAGAGCATGTCCCGGTTGGCGAAGGCACTGAAGTAGGCATGGTGTTGGCCGTGAATGAACGACAACAGCGCCGGCTCGCGGGTTTTTGCCATGGTCAGGCTCATGATGTGCACAATAGCCTTGCTGCGCAACAATGACTGTCCCAGACGTTCGGGCAGTTTGGCCGCCGCCCAGTAGTAAAAAACAGCCAGCTTTGTCATGACACCCTTGGGGCCCTCCAGCGCCGGTGAGGCAATGGGGTTGACCAGCACCAGCGGATGTACCCGTTTCGGGTTGGCTGCCACAAAGTGGCTGGCCACAATGGAGCCAAAGGAATGGCCCAGCAGCACCGTTTCGGGTCCCAGCTGCAAGGTGGCCAAAAAGCCGCCAAGAAAGCTGCTGTAGCTGCAAATGTCATGAGGGGAGTTTGGGAAGGCGGCGGAGATACCAAAACCGGGCAGATCGGGCATGATGATCCGGTGCTGTGGCAGCAGCTCCACCACGCGCTCCAGGCCGTGGTGATCACCACGGAAACCGTGAACCATGACAATGGTGCGCACCCCGGCAGCCCCGGGCGCCCCGGGCCCCTCAGGCACCCCGGCAGGCCCGGGCGCATACTCCCAGTACTGCACCGCCGCGCCGTCCACCGTGGCGCTGCGTTGATGCACGCGTTCTACCAGATCAACTGCAATGGCCGCGCCGGGCGCCGTCGGAGATTTTCGGAACAGCAAATCAGTTCACCTGGTTCGGATGCGAGCCGGAGCGCCGATCACTGTCCAGGGCGTCAATGGCCTTCATTTGGTCTTCGCTGAGGGTGAAGGAGAAAATGTCCAGGTTCTCCTGAATGCGCCCGGCGGAACTGGCCTTGGGGATGGCCAGGTGACCGGATTGAACATGCCAGCGCAACACCAGCTGGGCCACTGAACACCCGAGGCCGTCGGCAAGTGAAACGAGGGCCGGTTCGGTGAGAATGGCGCCCCGCCCCAGCGGGCTCCACGCCTGCGTGGCAATGCCCAGCTCGGCATGGACCTGCCGCAGGCGGGTTTGCGGCAGCCAGGGGTGCAGCTCCACCTGGTTTACAGCAGGCACCACGTCGGTGGCGGCGAGGAGCTGCTGCAGGTGCGGCTCTTCAAAGTTGCTCACACCAATGGCGCGCACGCGGCCCTCGTGGTAGAGGGTTTCCAGCGCCTTGTAGCTGGGGATGAACAAATTGCGTTCCGGACAAGGCCAGTGGATGAGGTACAAATCCAGATATTCCAGTCCCAGTTCGGCCATGCTGGCATCAAAGGCTGCCAGCGTTGCGTCGTAACCCTGATCGGTGTTCCAGACCTTGGAAGTCACAAACACGTCATTGCGGGCAATGCCGCGGGCCTCGGCGGCGCGCACGGCCCGTCCCACCCCGGCCTCATTGGCGTAAAGGGCTGCAGTGTCAATGGTCCGGTAGCCCGCGTCGATGGCTGTGGACACCAGATCCTCGCAGTCATCGGCCGGGACCTTGTAGACGCCGTAGCCGAGGACGTCGATGGCGGCGCCATTGTTTAAAGTGTGCTGGGGGGATCGTTGCATGCCTTTGACTTTACCCATTGTGGCCGCTGACCGCCGCCGTGGACCGCCGCCGTGGACCGCCGCCACTATCCGCCGCCACTGTGCGTCCGGTGGCCGGGCATGTCGTCAAGGCCCTGAATTTTGTCCAGGCCGTTGAAGAATCCACCGATGGCATCCGGGGCGTGGCCGTGCTGGGCCACCAGTTCCCGCGCCGTAATTTCATCCAAAATCAAATCCGTGGCCAAGCCGGCGGCCAGCGCTCCCCGCAGGCCTTTGATCTTCCGCTGCCCGGACACCACGCAAATACGACGCCGGACCTTGCGCAGGCTTGACAGCCGGGGGCCGCTGGAGCGTGCGTTCAGCGCAATCCCGTCGTCGCTGCCATCACTGCGGAAAAAGACTGTGGCCACGTCCCCCGCCACGCCACTGGCTTCCAGGCCCTCAATGTCGGCCGCATCCAGGTAACCGCCGGTATAGACGTGGCTGGGTATTTCCGCATCAATGGATCCCACACCAAAAATGGCTATGGTCATGCGGTCCTGAAGGTCAAGGATCCGCCTGACGCTGCGTTCGTGCCACATGGCTGTTTTGGTCTCGGCGTGGTCAAAGAACGCCGGGACGGGAAACTGTTCCACCTTTGCCCCATAGGCGGTGCCAAAGCGGCGGATGATCTCCGAGGCGTAGGCAATGCCCGAGGTCTGCGTGTTGCCGGCCCCATTGAGCTGGACAATGGTGGTTCCGTGGGTGACTTTGCGGGTGAGGTGGCGGCTGACGGTGCTCACGGTGGAGCCCCATGCCACACCCACCACCGCATTGGAATCCACCAGCGGGCCAATGGTGCGGGCCGCCTGCATGCTGACGCGTTCCAAGACCTCCACCTCATTGAGTTCATCGGAGATGGGCACCACATGAACCTCCACGCCGTACCGCAGGCGGATGAGCCGTTCCAGTTCCGGGGCGCGGTCCGAGGGCGTCTTGATTTGAATTTGAACCAGTCCCGTCTCACGGGCCGTGGACAGCAGCCGCGAAACGGTGGAACGGGAGGTGCGCAGTTCACGCGCAATGGCATCCATGGTCTGATCCTGCAAGTAGTACATTTGTGCAGCCCGCAGGGCATCCTGCTGTTTGGTCCGCTTTGCGGGCATGTGATCTGCGCCCTTTCTGCACATCTGTGCAGCTGTGTTGACTATATTTTCCAATTATTTAAACAATAGTGGGAACAGGCGTGTCATACGCAATCAACTGGACTCGAAAGAGGTCAAAGTGAGCATCCCCAGCAACACCGGCGTAAACGATCAATCCCAAGGCTTGCAGCCGGTGGTGCGCACCCAGGCGGCGGCATTGCGTGAACGTCCGCACGCCAAGGTCCTGATCATCGGTGGCGGCATCAACGGCGTCGGCACCTTCCGCGACCTTGCCCTGCAAGGTGTTGACGTGGCCCTGGTGGAACGTGGCGACTACTGCCAAGGTGCCTCCGGCGCGTCGTCGCACATGATCCATGGCGGCATCCGCTACCTGGAAAACGGTGAGTTCCGCCTGGTCAAGGAATCGGTGGTGGAGCGCAACGGCTTGATGAAGATTGCCCCCCACTACGTCAAGCCGCTGCAGACCACCATCCCCATCTTCAGCACCTTCTCGGGGATACTCAGCGCCCCCATCCGTTTCCTGACGCACAAGCAGGGCAAGCCCCAGGAGCGCGGCGCGTTCCTGATCAAAATTGGCCTGACCCTTTACGACGCCTTTTCCCGCGATGGCGGCACCGTGCCCCGCCACGACTTCAAGGGCCGCAAGAAGGCGCTCGCCGAGCTCCCGCAGCTTCCTTCGAACCTGAAGTATGCAGCCACCTACTATGACGCCTCCGTGCACAACCCCGAACGCCTCACCCTCGATGTCCTGCAGGACGGCCAAAAAGCCGGCGCGGCAGCGGATGCAACCGCCGCCGTGGCGCAGGCACGCGCCACCAACTACATGGCCGTGACGGCGGTGACGGACGACGGCGTCGAACTCACCGACCAGCTCACGGGCGAGAAGTCCACCTTCACCGCCGACGTCATCGTCAACACCACCGGGGCTTGGGTGGATGTGACCAACACGGCCATGGGGGCCGGCAGCCGGTTCATGGGTGGTACCAAGGGCTCGCACATTGTCCTTGACCATCCCGAGCTGCTGGCAGCCTGCAACGGCCGGGAAATCTTCTTTGAGCACACCGACGGCCGCATCGTCCTGATCTACCCCATGGGGGACCGGGTCCTGGTGGGCACCACCGACGTCGACGCCGACATGACCGAGGACGCCATCTGCACGGAGGAGGAAATTGACTACTTCTTTGATCTTGTCGGGCACGTCTTCCCCAACGTGCTGGTGACCCGTGATGACATTGTCTACAGCTTCGCCGGGGTGCGCCCCCTGCCGCGGCACGATGAAACCGCGCCGGGCTTTGTCTCCCGGGACTACCGCATTGAGCGCGCGGACATGGACATTGCCGGGGCCAAGGTGCCGGTGCTGAGTCTGGTGGGCGGAAAGTGGACCACCTTCCGGGCCCTCTCGGAGCACCTGAGCAATGACGTGCTGGCCATTTTGGGCACTGCACGCAAGACCTCCACGGCTAAGCTGCCCATTGGCGGCGGCGCTGACTTCCCCACCACCGAAGCCGGCGTGAAAGCCTGGATTGCCGCGCACACCGCCGCGTCCGTCGATGCGGCCCGCGCCGAGGTCCTGCTCACCCGGTACGGAACACGGGCAACTGATGTGCTCGCCTTCCTGGCGCAGGGAACGGACACGGTCTTTTCCTCCACCCCTGAGCTCAGCGACCGCGAAGTGGAGTTCATGGCCGCCCACGAGCAGATTGGGCACCTCATCGATGTGTTCATCCGCCGCACCTCCCTGGCCTTCCGCGGCCTGGTCAGCACCGAACTCATGGCCGAGACCGCTGCCGCCCTGGCAGGACCGCTGGGCTGGAACGAGGACAAGGTGGCGGAGGAGATCTCCCTGGCCACCAGGATTCTGGAACGCTTTCACGGCGTCCAGGTACAAAGCTTGACTGCCTAGGCCCCGGGGGCAAAGGGGCTCAAGTCGAACGCGCCCCAAGGCGCGTTTGTAAGCACACAACTAAAAACAGAAGGAGTCAAAGATGTCTCTTGAAATCGTGTTCCTGTCCGAAGTGATGGGAACCATGCTGCTCACCCTGCTGGGTTGCGGCGTCGTCGCCAACGTTGCCTTGAAGGGCACCAAGGGCAATGCCGGCGGCACGCTAATGGTCAACTGGGGCTGGGGCCTGGCAGTCATGGCAGGTGTGTTTGTCGCCGCCAGGAGCGGCGCGCACCTCAACCCTGCCGTCACCGTCGGCATCCTGAGCAGCGGCGCGGCGGAATATGCGCCCGGAGTGGAAGTAAGCTTTGCCTCCACCATGGTGTACTTCGGCGCTGAAATGCTGGGCGCCATCATCGGTGCCGTGGTGTGCTGGCTGGCGTACAAGCAGCACTTCGACGCCGAGCCCGACGCCGCCACGAAATTGGGCGTCTTCTCCACCGGTCCCGCCATTCGCAGCTACGGCTGGAACACCGTCACTGAAATTGTGGGCACCTTTGTGCTGGTCTTTGTGATCCTGCACTTCGGCGGCGGCGTGGCAGGTCTTGGCCCGCTCCCCGTGGCCCTGTTGGTTGTTGGTATTGGTGCTTCGCTCGGTGGCCCCACCGGCTACGCCATCAACCCGGCCCGTGACCTGGGACCGCGCATTGCACACGCCCTGCTGCCCATCAAGGGCAAGGGTTCCAGCGACTGGAGCTACGCCTGGGTTCCCGTGGTGGGACCGCTGATTGGTGGAGCACTGGGCGGATACATGACAGCGTGGCTTCCCGACCTTCTGGCCGTTGCCGCCTAATTCCGACAGTCTCCGCAAAAGTTCAAGCAAAGGATACAAAGATGTCTCAGTACGTTATTGCCATTGACCAGGGAACCACCAGCAGCCGTGCCATTGTCTTCGACCATGAAGGTGCCATAGTTTCCACCGGACAACTCGAGCACGAGCAGATTTTCCCCAAGGCCGGCTGGGTGGAGCACGACGCCGTCGAAATTTGGCGCAACACCCGCGAGGTCATTGGCACCGCCCTGGCCCAGGCGAACCTCACCCGGCACGACATTGTGGGCGTGGGCATCACCAACCAGCGTGAAACCGCAGTGGTCTGGGACAAAAACACCGGTTTACCGGTGTACAACGCCATTGTGTGGCAGGACACCCGCACGCAAAAAATCGTCGACGAGCTGGCCGCCGACGGCGGTGCCGACCGTTTCAAGTCGGTGGTGGGCCTGCCGTTGGCAACCTACTTCTCCGGAACCAAGATCAAGTGGATCCTGGACAATGTTGACGGCGCGCGTGAAAAGGCCGAGGCGGGCGACCTCCTCTTCGGCAACACCGACAGCTGGGTGCTGTGGAACCTCACCGGCGGCACCGACGGCGGCGTACACGTCACCGACGTCACCAACGCCTCCCGCACCTTGTTCATGGATTTGAAGACCCTGCAGTGGGACGAGAACATCCTGGACATTTTTGGGGTGCCCAAGTCCATGATGCCCGAAATCAAGTCCTCCTCCGAGGTCTACGGCCATGTGCACGGCAGCCAGCTGCTGCGCGAGGTGCCGGTGGCCGGGATCCTGGGTGACCAGCAGGCGGCGACCTTTGGCCAGGCGGCCTTCAACCAGGGCGAGGCGAAGAACACCTATGGCACGGGCTGTTTCCTGATCTTCAACACCGGTGAAGAAATTGTGCATTCCAAGAACGGGCTGCTCACCACTGTCGGCTACAAGCTCGGCGACGCCGCGCCGCACTACGCTCTGGAAGGTTCCATTGCCGTCACCGGCTCCCTCATCCAGTGGCTGCGCGACAACATTGGCATGATCAGCTCCGCCCCCGAGGTGGAGCAGCTCGCAGCGGCCGTGGAGGACAACGGCGGGGTGTACATTGTGCCGGCGTTCTCGGGCTTGTTCGCCCCCCATTGGCGCTCCGACGCCCGCGGCGCCATTGTGGGCCTGACCCGCTTTGCCAACAAGAACCACATTGCCCGGGCGGCGCTGGAAGCCACCGCCTTCCAGACCCGCGAGGTGCTCGACGCCGTCAACGCGGACTCCGGCGTGGACCTGACGGAGTTGAAGGTGGACGGCGGCATGGTTGCCAATGAGGCGCTCATGCAGTTCCAGGCCGACATTTTGGGTGTTCCGGTGATCCGTCCCAAGGTCATTGAAACCACTGCCCTGGGTGCAGCCTATGCCGCCGGCCTGGCCGTGGGCTTCTGGAAGGACCTGGGCGAGCTGTCCAGCAACTGGTCCGAGGACAAGCGGTGGGAACCCACCATGGAGCCGGCCGAGCGCGAACGCCAAATGCGTTTGTGGAAAAAGGCCGTCACCAAGTCCATGGACTGGGTGGACGAGGACGTGCTGTAGGCACCACGCCCCTGGCCGGGACGACGGCGGAAGCCACCGCATGCCACCAGCTGCGGCTTCCGCCGTCGTCCTGCAAGTGCGCTAAAGTGGGGGGGATGTGCAAGCCCCCACACCTTGGTTGGCCGCAGACCCCAAGCGGTGTGCTCCTTGCCGAGTCAAGGGGCTTTCGTGTGTGCGGGGTCCATGGATGCAGGAAGTACAAAGATGAATGAAAAGGCAGGGTACGTGAGCGTGCAATCCCCCCGTGACGAGGGCAGCGAAGAGCTCGTCCACAGTTTCGCCTCGATGGAGGCCAAGTGGCCGGCCATTTGGGATGAGCTGAAGGTCTTCACCCCGGCCGACGACGGCTCCCGGGAACGCCGCTACGTGCTGGACATGTTCCCCTACCCCTCCGGGGACCTGCACATGGGCCATGCCGAGGCCTTCGCCATGGGGGATGTGGTCTCCCGGTACTGGCGCCAGCTGGGCTACGACGTGCTCCACCCGATCGGTTGGGACTCCTTTGGCCTGCCCGCGGAAAACGCCGCCATCAAGCGTGACGCGCACCCCAGCGAGTGGACCTACACCAACATTGACACCCAGGCGGCGTCCTTTAAGCGTTACGCCATTTCCGTGGACTGGTCCCGCCGCCTGCAGACCTCGGACCCGGAGTACTACCGGTGGACGCAGTGGCTGTTCAAGCGCTTCCACGAGCGCGGCCTGGCGTACCGGAAAAACTCCCCCGTCAACTGGTGCCCCAAGGACCAGACCGTGCTGGCCAACGAGCAGGTGGTGGGCGGCGCCTGCGAGCGCTGCGGCACGGTGGTGACCAAAAAGTCCCTGAACCAGTGGTATTTCAAGATCACCGACTACGCCGACCGCCTCCTGGATGACATGGATGCGTTGAAGGGCCAGTGGCCCGACCGCGTGCTGGCCATGCAAAAGAACTGGATTGGCCGCTCCGAGGGCGCCCACGTCTCCTTCGTCATTGAAGCGGCGGGGGAGGGGAAGCCGGAGCAGGAACTGACGGTCTTCACCACCCGCCCGGACACCCTGTACGGTGCCACCTTCTTCGTGGTCGCAGCCGATGCCCCCCTGGCCCTGGACCTGGTCACCGCCGAACACGCCGAGGCGCTGAGCGAGTACCGCGAACAGGTCAAGGCCCTGAGCGACATTGAACGCCAGTCCACCGAACGCCCCAAGAGCGGCGTGTTCACCGGCCGGTACGCCATCAACCCGCTCACGGGCGAAAAGTTGCCCGTCTGGGCCGCCGACTACGTGCTGGCCGACTACGGCACCGGCGCCATCATGGCCGTCCCTGCCCACGACCAGCGCGACCTGGACTTTGCGAAGGCCTTTGGGCTGCCGGTCCGTGCGGTGCTGGACACCGGGATGGAGGATCCGGCGGAATCCGGCATCGCCTCCACCGGCGAGGGCACCTTGATCAACTCCGGGGAACTCAACGGTTTGTCCAAGGCCGAGGGCATCCCGGCCGCCATTGCGGTGCTGGAAAAGCTGGGCACGGGAAAGAAGTTCGTGAACTTCCGCCTGCGTGACTGGCTGTTGTCCCGCCAGCGTTTCTGGGGCACCCCCATCCCCATCATCCACTGCGCCCACTGTGGTGAGGTGGCGGTCCCTGATGATCAGCTCCCCGTGCGCCTGCCTGAGAACCTCCGGGGCGAGGCGCTCTCACCCAAGGGCACCTCACCGCTGGCAGCCGCGGCCGAATGGGTCAATGTTCCCTGCCCCACTTGTGGGGGCGCCGCCAAGCGGGACACCGACACCATGGACACCTTTGTGGATTCGTCCTGGTACTTCCTGCGCTTCACCTCGCCGGACTACACCGACGGCCCCTTCGACCCGGCCAAGGTCAACGACTGGATGCCGGTGGGGCAGTACGTCGGCGGTGTTGAGCACGCCATCCTGCACCTGCTCTACGCGCGCTTCTTCACCAAGGTCATCCACGACATGGGCCTGCTGGACGCCACCGAGCCCTTCAGCGCGCTGCTGAACCAGGGCCAGGTGCTCAATGGCGGCAAGGCCATGAGCAAGTCCCTGGGCAATGGCGTGGACCTGGGCCAGCAGCTGGACAAGTACGGGGTCGACGCCGTGCGCCTCACCATGGTCTTTGCCGGCCCCCCGGAGGACGATGTCGACTGGGCTGACGTTTCACCCTCGGGCTCGGCCAAGTTCCTGGCCCGCGCCTGGCGCCTGGGCAATGATGTGGCCAGTGCAGCGGGCACCGACCCCCGCACCGGTGATGCGGCCCTGCGGGCGCTGACCCACCGCACGGTGCATGAGGGCAAGGCACTGCTGGAGAGCCACAAGTTCAATGTGGTGGTGGCCAAGCTCATGGAGCTGGTCAATGCCACCCGCAAGGTCATTGACTCCGGTGCAGGTCCGGCCGACCCCGCCGTGCGGGAGGCCGCCGAAGCCGTGGCCATCATCCTGAGCCTTTTTGCCCCGTACACGGCCGAGGACATGTGGCAGGCGCTGGGGCATCCGGCCTCGGTGGCCAATGCCGGCTTCCCGGCCGTTGATGAAGCCCTGCTGGTGAAGCAAAGCGTCACGGCGGTGGTGCAGGTCAAGGGCAAGGTCAAGGACCGTCTGGAAGTGTCCCCCGGGATCAGTGAGCAGGAACTGCGCGAGCTTGCCCTGGCCTCGGAAGCAGTGGTGCGGGCACTGGACGGCGCGGAAATCCGCACAATCATTGTGCGTGCCCCTAAGCTGGTCAATATAGTTCCCGCCTAAGGACCAAGACGTGTAAAAGTGCCTTCCCACCCCCCAGGGCGGGAGGGCACTTTTTTGGCGTGAACCAGACAATTCCAGGGCCCATGGCCTTTGCGGGCCAACACCTTGGCGGAAGGAAGAGGCACATGAGCGAATCAGCCGCAGGACGCGCCTGGCTGCGGGCGCAGGTGTTGCGGCTGCGCCCCAAGCTGGCGCAGCGCACTCTTGGCAGCGCCGGCGCGCCGGTGCCCAAGGTGGCCATCGTGACGGATTCCGCTGCAGCCCTGCCGGCGGCATGGCTGGAGGAGTTCAGCCGGAACCACCTGCTGGCGGTGGTGTCCATGCCAGTCATCATTGGCGGCAATGTCTATGCCGAGGACGACGCCGAACTCGAGTCCCACATTTCCCTGGCCTTGGCGGCGGGGACGGCCGTGAGCACGTCCCGGCCCTCCCCGGGCCAGTTTGACAGCGCCTACCGGGCGGCGGCCGCGGCAGGGTACGAGGCCGTGGTGTCGGTGCACATCTCCTGCAAGCTTTCCGGGACCCATGAAGCGGCCCAGGTCGCCGCCGCCCGCGCCCCGCTTCCGGTGCATGTGCTGGATACCCAAACCGTGGGCATGGGACAGGGGCGGGGGGTGCAATCGGCGGTGGCCAGTGCCGCCTGCGGCGGGGACGTGGCGGAGGTGCTGGCAGCCGCCCGCGCAGGCGCCGATGCCACCAGAATCTATTTCTATGTCCCCAGTCTCGAACAATTGCGCAAGGGCGGCCGGATCAGCATGGCCTCCTCCTGGCTGGGCACCTTTTTGGACCTGAAACCGATTTTGGGCATCCGCGACGGCACCGTGGTGCCCCTGGAAAAGGTGCGCAGCGCCCCCAAGGCCATCGGACGGCTGCAGGAACTGGTCCTGGCGGACATTGCCGGCCGTGGCGCGGCAGCGGCGCAGCTGAGCATCCACCACTTTGGCAATGAACCGCAGGCCAGGGAGCTGGGCCTGGCACTCCAACGCCAGGCGCCGGGACTCGCCGGAGCCACGTTGACCCGCCTGCCCGCGGTGCTTGCCGCGCATGCGGGGTTGGGCGTGCTGGTGGTGGTCGTGGCGGAGGAACTGGTCCCGCCGGCGGTTCCCCCGGCCGTGGTTCCCCCACAGCAGACGCCGGCGCCCTGAACGGACACAGCCTGGGCTGAAGGGGTGGATCGGCCCAGCGCGCTGCCCTAGCCTCGCGCTATGGGCAGCAAGGGGTGGGACAGCGGCTGGGACAGCTTCCGAGCCGAGGATGCGGAAGCCAGCCGGCACGGACGGCGTGGCGCCACGGCGCAGGATTTTGCGGAACCGGGCACGGGCGGGCCTGATGCGGGCGGGAGGGGACTTCGCTGGCTGGTTCCGCTGCGTGCAGTGGTGGTCATCCTCGCCATGGCTGCCGCCGCCTTGGGAGTGTTGTGGGTGGAATCGGCAGGAGTGCAGGGGGCCTACCAGCAGCTGGGCTCCGCGCGCGCGGTGGCGGTGCCGCCCCTGGCCAGCGGCACTGCCGGCAATGGTTCCCTGGGCGAAGCCACCAGCGGTGCCACGGCAACTGACTCCGGCAGCGCGGTTCCCACGGCCGGCAGCGGCGGAATCCTGGTGGTCCATGTGGCCGGCGCCGTGGCAGCCCCCGGTGTTTTCCTGCTGCCCGCGGGCAGCCGCGTCTTTGAAGCGGTGGAGAAGGCCGGCGGCGCCCTGCCCACAGCGGAACTGGCCGCCTTGAATCTGGCTGCGGAACTGGGCGACGGCACCCAAATCTTCATTCCCACTGTGGAGCAGGCGGCGGCCGGGGGGACCGGGCCCGGAAGCGGACAGCCGCCAGCCGGCGCGGCAGCTGCACCCGGTGCCGGCACTAAAGGTGCGCCGGGAGCCCCAGGCAGCGGAGCGGCCCCGCCGCTGAACCTCAATACAGCAACAGCCGCGGCGCTGGAGGAGCTTCCCGGCCTGGGACCTGTCCTGGCCCAACGCATTGTGCAGTGGCGCACCGACAACGGGCCCTTCACGGCTGTGGACGGGCTGCAGGCCGTGCCGGGCATTGGCACTAAACTGCTGGCGGGGCTGCGGGAACTGGTGGCTGTCCCATGAGGGGACCAGAGCCTGACTGGGCACGCTATACGCGCTCAGCCGTGGGCGCACCGACAAGGCCCCGGCAGGGTGAACCGCAGCAGGGAGGGCCGGGATCCCTGCGGCGGATCCTGCGCGGGCATGCGCGCTCCACCTCATCTGCTGTGGTTGCCCGCCTGGGCAGGCCCGGCGCACAGGCCGTGGACCAAGCCCGGAGGCAGCGCCCGGACATCCGGCTGCTGCCCGCGGCAGCAGCCACCTGGGGCTCGGCAGTGCTGGTGGTTGGCCGGCCCACCGACGGCGCTGCGGCCCTGTGGTGGGGCACTGCAGCCCTGCTTGGCTGCCTGCTTTTCACTGGCCTGAATGCGCACCGGCACCACCAAGGCGGCCGTGCAGGCCGGCGTCGTCCCCATCAAGGCCGCATGCTCCACCGCGGGGGACGGCGGCGCTGGGGCAAGGCGCGGGAAACGCTGGCTGCGTCGGCTCCAACCATTGCGCTCGCCGCACTCTGCCTGGGTGCGGTTCTGCTCAGCTCCGGAATCCGGACCCTCAATTCCACCACCGCACCCTTGGCACAGGCCCTTGCGCGCGGTCAGCCACTGGTGCTGGTGTTGGAACTGACGGACGCCCCACGCCTCCTGGGGGCCGGCAGCGCGGAACCGGGACAGCTGGAGCAGCAGGTGCGCTTCACCGCCGCAATAGTCCAAGCCACCGTTGACGGGCACGCCGTGCAAGGCAGCCAGGACGTCTCCGTGGTGGCCGATGCTGCATGGGCCGGGCTGCGGGCAGGGGACAGGGCCACCACCGCCGGCAGCGTCAAAGCTGCTGCGGGTGCCGCCGCCGGCACGCTGCATCCGGCAACCGTGCCGCAAAATGTTGTGTCCACGGCACGGGGCACGCAACAGGCGGTGCTGGCGGTGCGTGCTGCCTGGCTTGCAGCCGTGCAGGGGGTATGGGGCGCACACAATGCGGATGTGGCGGGCCTTTTGCCGGGGATGGTGATGGGGGAGCGCAAAGGTCTTGCCCCGGCACTGAACGAATCCATGAAAACGGTGGGGCTCACCCACCTCACGGCGGTCTCCGGCGCCAACTGCACACTGGTGCTGGCGTCCTTGCTGCTGCTGCTACGCACCATTCGGGCGCCCCGGTGGGCGGCCTTTGCCGCATCCCTGGCGGGTCTGGGCATATTCGTGCTGGTGGTGGGACCGGACCCCAGCGTGCTGCGGGCGGCAGTGATGGGATCCATTGGTGCCATGGCATTGTTGAGCGGACGGCCCAAGCGGGTGGGTGCCCTCTTGGCGGTGGTGGTGGTGCTGCTTTTACTGATCGATCCGTGGCTGGCCACCGACTTTGCCTTCATTTTGTCCGTGCTGGCCACGCTGGGACTGCATTTGCTGGGCAGGCGCTGCGTGCGGTGGCTTGCGGTGTGGCTGCCGTTGTGGTTGGCGCAGGCCGTGGCCATTCCCTTGGCGGCACAGCTGTTTTGCGCCCCCGTCATTGTCCTGCTGCAGGCAAGGTTCACGCCCTACACCCTGCCGGCAAACATGTTGGCCGCTCCGGTGGTGGTGCTGGTCACCACGGTGGGAACGCTGGGGTTGGCAGTGGCAGTGGTGATTCCGCCTCTGGGAGGCCTTTGCGCGGCAGTGGCCGGCACCGGTTCGTGGTGGGTGTCCGCCGTGGCCCGGACCATGGCGGCGTGGCCGGGATCGAGCCTGCCTTGGCCGGAAGGGCTGCAGGGGGTCGCCCTGATGGCCCTCTGGCAGGCAGCCGTGGTGGTGGCGTTGGCGGCGGCGGTGGACCGACAACGCGCCTTGGCGGTTGCCGGGCGGGTGTCGGCACTGCTGCCGCCGCGGTGGCGCCGGCACGGCTGGGGCCTGCTGGCCGGCGCCGCCGCGGCCGTCACCGCCTGGTGGAGCCTTGCGGTGTTGAGTTCATAGAAACCCGCCGGCACGGGGGCAGCTTGGGAAATAGCGGGAGCGGATGGCAAAGTGGAGTGCGTGAAGAATCCAGGGACAGGCACAGGCCAGTGACGCCGGCACCGCGATCCGCGCCGGAAGCCAATTGGCGCGATGCTCCGGTGGCGCCGGTGGTGCTGTTGTTCGGGCCGGAGGAGTTTTTAGCCAGCCGCGCCGCGGACGAGGTGCGCCGCAAGTTGCGGGCGCAAAATGCCGAGCTGGAACTCACCACCTTGGATGCCGCACACTACACGGCCGGGCAGCTGGGCATGATTTCCAGCCCCTCCCTGTTCAGCGAACCCAAACTCATAGAGGTCTCCGGGCTCGCCGGCATGAATGATGAGTTCCTGCTCGATGCCCTGGCCTATCTGAAGGATCCAGCGCCTGAGACCACCGTGCTGCTCAGTCATGCCGGGGGTGTGCGGGGGAAAAAGCTGCTCGATGCCCTCAAGGCCGCTGGTGCCCCCCGGGTTGAATGCCAGCCGCTGAAGAAGGACGCCGAGAAGGCGCAGTTCGTCAGCGCCGAATTCACCCTGCACAGGCGGCGCATTGACGCCGTGGCCGTGCGGGCCCTGGTCGCGGCGGTGGGGGCAAACCTTTCAGAGCTTGCAGCCGCCTGCGCGCAGCTGATTTCCGACACCACAGGCATGGTCACCAGTGACGATGTGGATAAATACTACGGCGGACGGGTGGAAGCGACGGCTTTTCGGGTGGCCGATGCGGCGCTGGCCGGAAATGGTCCAGTGGCGCTGTCCACCCTGCGCCATGCCCTGGCCACGGGCGTGGATCCCGTTCCCCTCGTCGCGGCCCTCGCCATGAAGGTCCGCCAAGTGGCGAAGGTCTTTTCAGCGCGCGGGAGCTCGGCCCAGTTGGCCCGCGACTTGGGCATGGCGCCCTGGCAGGTTGACGCCGCCCGCCGCGACGCCGGGAACTGGACGGGTCCGGCCCTGGTCACTGCCATCAAGGTCTTGGCCGAGGCGGATGCACAGGTCAAGGGGGCCGCCAAGGACCCCGTTTACGCAGTGGAACGCGCAGTGACGGTCATTGCCACGGCGGCCCGCCGCTAAGCGGGCCCGCCGGAGGCAGGCCGTGCAGCCGCGGGCCCGCAGCCGCGGACCCGCCCGCGTCAGGCCGCCGGCGGGAACTTAAAAAGTTGTGGGCCCCGCCAAATGG